>NZ_JBWZQN010000045.1:0-29673 GCF_056724605.1 Prolinoborus fasciculus
AATTGTGAAAGTGAAGGTAGGGTTTGTTTTAATGTTAAATCTAGATTCTGAGATAAATTCATAAAAAAAGAGCGTATTTACATACGCTCTTTTTACAGCATTTTAACTTTTTTTGCTTAACTGACTGACATTACTCAATTGAGGGCTTTTTTGATATTTATTAAATAATTATTTACCAATACAGAACGATCCGAATATCTTGCCCAGCAGGTCATCTGCACTGAAATCACCCGTGATTTCGCCCAAAGCATTTTGCGCCAGACGCAAGGACTCTGCCACCAGTTCACCGGCGTTATACACCACCAGTTGCTCACGCGCCTCAGCCAGATAGATCTGCGTGCGCTTCATTGCATCTAAATGACGGGTACGGGCAATAAAGGTGTCTTCCTCAGGCTGGAAGCCTGCATGCGCTGTAATCGCCTCTATGAGTGCTTGAACACCGGTTTCCTGCTTGGCAGAGACTGCAATATGCCTGAAACCATTTAAATCGCCAATCACAGCTTCAGCACCGGTCAGATCGCATTTATTGCCAATCAGCATTAAACGTTTCGGTTCAATATGTTCAGCAAAATATTCTTGGGCGAGTTGCAGCGGATCTTCGCCCTGGCTTAAGTCATAGACCAAGAGCAATAAATCGGCCTGTTCAATTTCTTTAATCGCGCGGCGGATCCCTTCTTTTTCCACGATATCGCCAGTTTCACGCAAGCCTGCGGTATCGGTGAGGGTAATCGGCAGACCATTTAAGGTGATTTTTTCATGCAAGACATCACGGGTGGTACCGGCAATATCGGTCACAATCGCGCGTTCAATTCCAGCCAATGCATTCAGTAAGGAGGATTTACCGGCATTCGGTTTACCCGCAATCACCACCTGTAAACCTTCACGTAACAACTGACCTTGACGTGCAGATTGCTGGACTTGAGTGACGGCACTGGATACGCCATCCAGCAGATTTAAAATCTTGCCATCCGCCAGAAAATCAATTTCTTCTTCCGGGAAATCAATCGCGGCTTCCACATGCAAACGCAGGTGAATCAGCTGCTCGAGGACTGCATTGACTTTGGTCGAAAATACCCCCTGCAAAGAACGCACGGCAGAACGGGCGGCTGCTTGCGAGGTTGCATCAATCAGGTCGGCAATCGCCTCAGCCTGCACCAGATCCAGCTTGCCATTTTCGAAAGCACGCATGGAGAATTCACCCGCTTTGGCTGCAGTGGCTCCCAGCTCCAGTAAACGGCCAAGCAGGGCATTCTGAATCACCGGACCGCCATGACCTTGTAGCTCCACCACATCTTCACCGGTAAATGAGTTTGGATTCGGGAAGCAGATGGCCAGTCCTTCATCCATGACTTCGCCTGTCGCATCGTAGAACTGGCGAAAACCGGCAAAACGGGCCTGGGGGAGTTCTTTTTGTGTGAGGGCTTGAGCAATTTCATAGGATTTTGGGCCAGACAGGCGAATCACCCCAACGCCGCCACGTCCTGGTGGAGTTGCAATCGCAGCAATAGTTGTGGTTCGGTTGAGCATAAAATTCACCTGCAAGGACTCAAAAGTACAGCCAAAAAAAATCCGCCTAAGATTACCATCTTAAGCGGATTTATTCAGCCTATCCGTACAACTTAGTTGGCTGGAGTGGCCTCATCACGTTTGGCACGATCTTTGGCAACAGACTTGTTAATCAAAGTTTGTTGCAGAATCGTGATCAAGTTGTTGACGATCCAGTATAAAACCAAGCCTGCAGGGAAGAACAACAAGAATACCGTAAAGATAATCGGCATAAACTTGAAGACTTTCGCCTGCATTGGATCGGTCGGCTGCGGATTTAACGACTGCTGGATATACATGGTCAAGCCCATCAACAACGGCAGAATGAACCAAGGATCCATTGAAGACAAATCCTGAATCCACAGCATCCATGGCGCATGACGCAGTTCCACAGATTCCATCAATACCCAGTACAAGGCCAGGAAAATCGGCATTTGTAATAACAGCGGTAAACAGCCGGCAAGCGGATTGACCTGTTCACGTTTATACAATGCCATCATTTCTTGAGAGAAGCGCATGCGGTCTTCACCAAACTCTTCTTTCATGCGTTGCATTTCTGGCGCAATCACCCGCATTTTCGCCATCGAGCGATAGCTCTTCGACGACAATGGCCACAGGATCACTTTCACCAGGATGGTCAACAGAATAATTGCCCAACCCCAGTTACCCACCAGACCATGGAAGAATTCAAGACCCACGAACAGCAATTTCGCGATTGGCCATAACCAGCCATAATCAACGGTCTGGTTTAAACCTGCAGCCAAATCTTTCAGTTCTGACTGGATTTTTGGACCTGAATAGAAAGTCGCATCAATTTCAGCCACGGTACCTGCTGGTACATTAAACGTTGGTGAAGTAAAACCGATGATGTTCATGTTATCGGTTGATTTACGTGATTCAAGCTTGGCGCTATAAGCTTCGCCATTGCCTTGAGTCAACTTCAGCTGACCTGGAACCCATGCACTGACAAAGTAGTGCTGTACCATTGCCACCCAACCACCTGTCGCTTCAGTACTGACTTTTTCTTCAACAAAGTTGTCGAATTTAAGCTTGTTGTACTGCTCGTCCGGGGTACCCCATGCACCGCCGAGGAATGTTCCCAGCGTGAAGATCCCTTGATCGGACTTGCCTGGATCTTCCGAGTTATCGCGTTTGATCTGACCGAACATCTGACCTTGCCAGGTCTGGCCACTGCGGTTGACCACTTTGTGATTTACCACGACCGGATATTCACCTTCAGTGAAATTGAAGGTCTTGATAATCTCGATCCCGTCAGCGGTTTTAAACACCAGCGGTACAGACAATACTTTCAGGTTTTCACCGTCTTTGGATTTGACTGTTTTCGCATCTGCCAGGGTATAAGCAGTTTTTTCCAGCTCATACATTGGACGGCCGTTACGGCTGCTGTCCGGTCCATTCAGACCGATCAGGCCAGACTGGGCGACATAAGTACGTTTCGCATCGCTTTCCAGCATGACGAACGGTTCATCGCTGTCTTTGTTCTTGTCATGATTGAGTAATTCAATACGAACAATATCACCACCCTTAGGATTAATCCAAAGATGATAAAGGTCAGTTTGTACTGAAATAAGCTGCTGACTTACAGGTGCTGTGGCATCCGTGGCTTGCTGTGCTGGCACATTTGCTTGTGGCAGATCAGAGGCAACTGTAGCCGTCTGACCATTTGGCAAATCTGCAGATACGTCATGCGAAACAACAGCAGTTTCCTGCTGCGGTTTTGTTTCAGCATTTCCATAATCTTTTTGCCACGCCAAAATGAGCAAATATGCGACAACAAACATGGCTCCGAGAATTGCAATCCTGGCCCATTGTTGCATATGTATTACCCCAAGTGGTGAGAGTGATTTTGGTTCAATAAACGATCACGAAAGGGTACAGCAACGTGAAGCGTTTGAGAATCTATTTGCTGAAATGAAATAAAACGAATCGCTTTTGAGGGAACAGGATCATATCCCGAGCCCCCCCACGGATGACAACGGCAAATACGTTTAGTAGCCAGCCACACTCCACGCCCAGCGCCATGCATCTGGACTGCTTCCAAGGAATATTGAGAACAAGTTGGAATATAACGACAGCGCGGTCCAAGAAGAGGACTAATCGCAATCTGATAGAAACGGATCAACCAATGCAGTAAACGTACCATTGGCCAACTCTACTTTTGTGGGGAGGGGGCTATTTTTGAATGCTTTTTGGCAAGACGGTTCAGTTTCTGCCAGGCAAATTGTAATTGCTGGTGCAATTCTGCATTAGGCACTGCTTCAACACCCATTTTTGGCATGATTACAATGTCTAAGTCATCTAATTGCTGTTGATGCAGGCGAAAACTTTCGCGAGCAAGTCGTTTTACTCGATTTCTTTCGTGTGCACGTCGCACTTTCTTCTTGGCAACAACTAAACCCAAACGGCTATTTGGCAGTTCGGAATGTTTTGCAAGAAATAAGAAATGGGGTTGATGCACTTTAAAAAGCGCACCATCAAAGACACCTTTATAATCGGCAGCACAGCGTAATCGGAACTCTGTGCCAAAACTATAAAGTTTTGTCATAACACCCAAAATCGTCTTAGCGTAACTGATTAAACAGTTAAGCTATGACGACCTTTTGCACGACGGCGAGCTAATACTTGACGACCAGCTTTAGTAGCCATACGAGCACGGAAACCATGAACACGCTTACGCTTTAATTCAGACGGTTGGAATGTACGTTTCATATTGAAACTCCAAAAAATGATCTTTCTGTGAAGGTCCGCGATTTTAGTGCTCATTGCTTGAGCTGTCAATGCAAAAGCGGTTTTCTTTTCAAATAAGATCAAAAAAGATAAAGACCCTGGTTTTTCAAAGAACTGAATAAAAAATAGTTCAATTCAAGTTAATCACAAATTAAGTTATTGTTATATAAATATATATAAGTTATAAACAACTCTATCAACAAAGTTATCCACATGTTATCCAGAGTTTAAATTTAACTTACGGTTTTGAATTTAAATTTGAAGTTTTTTGAGTTATCCACAAAAACTAGTGATCTTATAAATAAATTCAAATTTATAAATTTAAATTTATTACTATTAGGGAGCACTTTTTCTATGGATAAGCCACTTTTTATTTAATTAAACATAAACTTATATTGTGGATAAAACTGTTTCTATTAATTTTATACTTTGTGGATAACTTTATGATATATTTTATCCACAGCTTGCGGATAAACTTATCCACACTGGGTTTTAAATTTAAATTCATACATGTTGATTTCTTTTTGCACAGTTTTTGTGGAAATTGCCATGACAGATGTGGATAACTTGGTTAGAATGGCGACCCGCTTTTGGTCGCGGTCATCTTTTTTGAATGAACAATGGAATGAATAGGGGATTCACATGCTTTGGACGGACTGCTTAAATCGCCTGCGACAAGAGCTCTCTGGAAATGTCTTTACAATGTGGATTCGCCCATTGGTTGCAGAAGAGCTGGAAGACAGCTTGCGTTTGTATGCACCTAATCCTTACTGGACGCGTTACATTCAGGAACATCATCTGGAACTGATTACGATTCTGGCAGAACAGTTGTCTGAAGGACGGGTACGCAAGGTCGAGATTTTGGTCGATTCACGTCCAGGGGCGATTTTATCTGCCAGTGAACAACCGGCGACCACGACTGCGGCATTGACCTCGACACCGATGCCAGTGCCGAAGCCGAAGAAAGAAAAAGAAGACAGCGGCAAAAATAGCCGTAGACGTCAGTTGAATCCATTGTTTACCTTCTCGCTGTTTGTGGAAGGCCGATCGAACCAGATGGCAGCAGAAACCTGTCGCAAGGTACTGACCCAGCTGGGGGCTTCACAGCACAACCCGTTATTTTTATATGGTCCGACCGGTCTGGGTAAAACCCACTTGATGCAGGCGGTCGGCAATGCGCTGTTGCAGGCCAAGCCGAATGCACGCGTCATGTACATGACCGCAGAAAGTTTTGTACAGGACTTTGTCAGCTCGTTGCAGCAGGGTAAAGTCGAAGAGTTTAAGAAAAACTGCCGTTCTCTGGATTTATTACTGGTCGATGATATTCACTTGCTGGCCGGTAAAGAGGCCAGTCTGGTCGAATTTTTCTACACCTTTAACGCACTTTTGGATGAATCCAAGCAAATTATTTTGACTTCGGATCGTTATCCTAAAGAGCTGACAGAGCTGGATCCACGTCTGGTTTCACGTTTTTCTTGGGGCTTGTCGGTCGGGGTTGAACCGCCAGATATTGAAACCCGAATTGAAATTCTGCTGAAAAAAGCAGAAAGCAACCAGGTCGATTTACCACGTAACTGTGCGCTGTTTATTGCCCAGCAGGTGGTGGCTAACGTGCGTGAGCTGGAAGGTGCGCTGAACAAAGTGGTGGCGATTTCACGTTTTAAAGGTACGCCAATTGATCTGGATGTGGTGCGTGAATCTTTAAAAGATGTGCTGGCAATTCGTGCCCGTACCATCAGTACTGAAAATATTCAGCGTGTGGTGAGTGAGTATTTCCGGATTCCACTGAAAGAACTGGTCGGTCCAAAACGTACCCGGATTTATGCCCGCCCACGTCAGCTGGCGATGGGGCTGGCACGTGAATTAACCGGCGACAGTTTTCCGGAAATTGGCATGGCTTTTGGCGGTCGTGATCACAGTACCGTGATGCATGCCTGCGAGAAAGTACAAAGCCTGCGTGAAGAAGATCCGATCTTTAACGAAGACTATAAAAACCTGCAGCGTCTGTTGCAAAGTTGACCTAAATCGCTCAAATTCTATTCTTGCTATGCGGCTGCTTTTGCCGCATAGTAAACCGTCAAAAAAATCACTTTTTCTATATTAATCTTCAGCTTTAGAGGAATGCACTGTGCGTTTAAAAATCGCGAAAGAAAGCTTACTGAATGTTCTCTCACATGTCGTAGGAGCGGTTGAACGTCGCCATACCTTGAATATCCTGTCTAACCTGAAAATTCAGGTGACTACGCAAGCATTGACCGTGACCGGTTCCGACCTGGAAGTCGAACTGGTGGCGAGTACAGCACTGGCTGAAGGTGCATGTCTGCAGGAAGGCGAGACCACAGTTCCTGCACGTAAGCTGATTGATATCTGTAAGTCACTTCCTTCAGCGGCATTGGTGGATTTGCATATTACTGAAGATCAGCGCTGCATCCTTAAATCAGGCAACAGTCGTTTTGTACTGGGTACCTTGCCTGCTGATGATTATCCATTACTGAACACTGAAAACACCCAAGGCACGCAAGTGACGGTGACACAGCGTGAACTTAAACGCCTGTTCGAAAAAACCGCCTTTGCCATGGCAGTTCAGGATGTGCGTTTTTACCTGACCGGTACTTTGCTGGAAATTGATGCCAATCAGCTACGTGCTGTGACCACCGATGGCCACCGCCTAGCACTGTGTGAAACAGCAGCACAATCCACTGCAGCACAGCCGATTCAGGCAATTGTGCCACGTAAGGCCGTTGCAGAATTACAGCGCCTGCTCAGCGTTGAAGATGAGCAATTATCTCTATTGATTGGTCGTGAACTGCTCAATGTGACCATCAATATGCCAAGCCGTGACAAGGAACAGGCGAACATTACCGTGCGTTTCACTACCAAGCTGATTGATGGTAAGTTCCCGGACTACCGCCGTGTGATTCCACGTGGGGGCGACAAAGTCGTGATGATCGCACATGACGTGTTCAAGCAGTCTTTGCAGCGTGTGGCGATTTTAAGTAATGAAAAACTTCGCGGTGTGTTTCTGAACTTCAATGCTGATTCTTTGCAACTTCGTGCCAATAACCCGGAGCAGGATGAAGCGATTGAAGACCTGGCGATTCAATATGCCGATTCACCGCTAGAAATGTCCTTCAATGCGCAGTATCTGATTGAAGTCCTCGGTGTGCTGGATGGCGATGATGTGTCAATGACTATGACTGAAGCGAATCAGTCTGTCTTAGTACAAGACCCGGCGCATACTGATCAGACTTATGTCGTCATGCCGATGCGTGTTTAAGCCGCGGCTTCTGATATTCATATAAGACATGCATATTACGCGTTTACATATTGAGCGTGTGCGGAATTTAAAGACGGTTGCTCTCCACGGATTGCAGCCGTTTAATGTTTTTTATGGGCAAAATGGTTCAGGTAAAACCTCGATTTTAGAGGCGATTCATTTACTGGCTGCCGGTCGTTCCTTCCGTACTCATATTCCCAAAAATTATATCCAGCATGGCGCGCAGGATGCGATTGTATTTGCACAGTCTGCGACTGAAAAAATTGGCATGCAAAAAATGGCCAGCGGGGAGCAACTGATCAAGGTCAATGGTGATCTGGTCGCAACCCAGGGACAGCTGGCCAAACTGTTGCCCTTGCAGCTGATTGATCCGCAAAGCACCGATATTATCGATCATGGTGCTAAACCACGACGCCAACTCCTTGACTGGTTAATGTTCCACGTGGAACCAGAGTTTTATCATGCCTGGCAATATTATTCTCGTGCGCTGAAACAGCGAAATAGTTTGCTCAAAAGCAAACGCTTTCTCAGTCTGTCAGATCTGGAACCGTGGAACCAGATGCTCAGTGAATATGGTGAAATTTTACATTCGCAACGTGTCGGGATCGTGGAACAATGGAAGCCCTTTTTTGAAGATGACCTGAAACAGTTATTACCTGATTTGCAAGTCAGTCTGGAATACAGTCCGGGCTTTCACAGTGAAACTGGCCTGCTGAATGATCTGACCAACCAGCATGAAAAAGACTGTGAGCGACGCTATACCGAATATGGTCCACATCGCGCGGATTTGCGTTTAAAGACCCCGATGGGGGATGCCGACGTGATCCTGTCGCGGGGTCAGAAAAAGCTGCTGATGATCGCACTAAAACTGTCGCAAATCGCAATGCTCCATTCTTGTAATAAGGAAACTGTGGTATTATTAGATGATGTGACAGCAGAATTAGATTTAACCGCACAACAACGTTTAATTGAGCGATTGAGCCAACTTGGTAGTCAAGTTTTTATTACCACCTTAGACCATGAATCAGTACAAAAGCACTTACATGATTTGTCTATCTCATATCAGTTATTCAGTGTTGAAAACGGTACAGTTCAAGTTGTGCAATAATATTTTTTGAGTTTTACCCATCTTTGGATAGACCTATTTTTCACTAGGGAGAAACCATGAGTTCAGAAGATCAAGCTGCTTCTCAAACAGAACAAACCATTGAAAAGGCTTATGATTCCTCTAGCATCAAGGTATTACGTGGTTTAGACGCAGTACGTAAGCGTCCGGGCATGTACATTGGTGACACAGACGATGGTACAGGCCTGCACCACATGGTGTTTGAAGTAGTCGATAACTCGATTGATGAAGCCTTGGCAGGCCACTGTGATGAAATTATAGTGACGATCCATGAAGATGAATCGGTTTCAGTATCTGATAATGGTCGTGGTATTCCGACCGACATTCACCCTGAAGAAGGCGTGTCTGCAGCAGAAGTAATTTTAACCATTCTGCATGCCGGTGGTAAGTTCGACGACAACAGTTATAAAGTCTCTGGCGGTCTGCATGGCGTTGGTGTTTCGGTGGTCAATGCGCTGTCTGAAAAACTGCTATTAAATATTAGCCGTGCGGGCAAAACTTATGAACAGGAATACCGTCATGGTGATCCTGTTTATAAATTACGTGAAACAGGTACAACTGATAAATCGGGTACAACAGTACGTTTCTACCCAAGTGCTGAAACCTTTAGTCAAACCATTTTCAATGTTGATATTTTAGCGCGTCGTTTACGTGAATTGTCATTCTTAAACGCGGGTGTACGTATTGTCCTGCGTGATGAACGCGTCAATCTTGAGAATGTCTATGACTACGAAGGTGGTTTATCTGAGTTCGTTAAATATATTAACGAAGGCAAAACGCACCTGAATGATATCTTCCACTTCACTGCTGCACAGGCCGACAACGGTATTACGGTAGAAGTCGCATTACAATGGAATGATTCTTATCAGGAAAATGTGCGTTGCTTTACCAATAACATCCCGCAAAAGGATGGTGGTACGCATTTGGCCGGCTTCCGCGCTGCGTTGACCCGTGGTTTAAATAACTACATGGACAGCGAAAATATCCTGAAAAAGGAAAAAGTTGCGGTATCGGGTGATGATGCACGTGAAGGCTTGACTGCCATTGTGTCAGTCAAGGTGCCTGATCCAAAATTCTCTTCACAGACCAAAGAAAAACTGGTGTCGAGTGAAGTAAAAACGGCTGTCGAACAGGCCATGAATAAGGCATTTTCTGAATATTTATTGGAAAATCCACAAGCAGCCAAAGCGATTGCTGGCAAGATCATTGATGCAGCACGTGCGCGTGATGCAGCGCGTAAAGCACGTGAAATGACACGTCGTAAGAGTGCGCTGGATATTGCCGGTCTTCCAGGTAAACTGGCCGATTGTCAGGAAAAAGATCCAGCATTGTCTGAGCTATACTTGGTCGAGGGTGATTCTGCAGGTGGTTCGGCAAAGCAAGGTCGTAACCGTAAAATGCAGGCGATTTTACCGCTGAAAGGTAAGATCCTGAACGTGGAACGTGCCCGTTTTGACCGCATGATTTCCTCTGCTGAAGTCGGTACGCTGATTACCGCATTGGGCTGTGGTATTGGTCGTGAAGAATATAATCCGGACAAACTGCGTTATCACAAAATCATTATCATGACCGATGCTGACGTGGATGGTTCGCATATCCGTACCTTACTGTTGACGTTCTTCTTCCGTCAAATGCCGGAACTTGTGGAACGTGGTCATATTTATATCGCACAGCCACCATTATATAAGCTGAAAAAAGGCAAGCAGGAACAGTACATCAAGGACAATGATGCACTGGAAACTTACCTAATTTCGAATGCGATTGATGAGCTGGAACTGCATATCAGTGCAGAAGCGCCTGCGATTCGTGGTGAAGCACTGGCGAATGTGATTGCTGATTATCAGACTTCCCAGAAGAGCTTGGCACGTTTGACCCAGCGTTATCCTGCGAGTCTGCTTGATGCACTACTTTCACTGGAAGGTTTTAAGCTGGATCAGCTGGAAGACAAAACCTATGTGGAAACATGGGGTGAGAATCTGCGTGCAGCGATTGAAGCCATTCAGCCAACATTACGTCCAGAATTAACCCTGGAGCGTTTTGAAAAAGAACTGGCAGATGGTCAAAAAACTGCAAGCTGGTTGCCACGTATCACGATCTATGTACATAACTTGCCACATAGCTACCTGTTAGACTCAGTACTGTTAGGTTCAAGTGAATATGCACGTTTATTAAAGAATTCAAAGAGCTGGTTTAGTCTGCTTGAAGATGGTGCATATTTGCAAAAAGGCGATCGCAAGATTCAGGTCAGCAATTTCCATCAGGTTTGGCAACATATCTTGCAGGACTCACGTCGTGGCATGATGATCCAGCGCTATAAAGGTCTGGGCGAGATGAATGCGGAACAGTTGTGGGAAACCACCATGGATCCAGACAACCGTAACATGCTGCAAGTGACAGTTACCGATGCGATTGAAGCGGATCGTATGTTCTCTTGCTTGATGGGCGATGACGTAGAACCACGTCGTGCTTTCATTGAAGAAAATGCCTTGAATGCAGATATTGATGCATAACTCTTCAGGATAAAATCAGATATAAAAAAGCGCCTTTCGAGGCGCTTTTTTTAGACCAATTTTTTTACTCATATCCTGTGAGCTAGGCAAAATAAAGTAATTTTGGACCGATTTTTAGATATGGAACGGGTTCATTTAGGTTTTAAAAAGCCAAGTTGAGTAAGCCAAATCGACTCTAAGAAAGGGTTTATGTATAGAGATTACCAACTCGGGAGAATACCTGAAATCTGGAGTGAATCTATCGTTATAAAAATGATCTGCATCAGAACTTCTAAAATAATTTTTGAATAGGAAAGTGAGGTAGAAAGAAGTTCTTTATACGATGAGAAGTTTGCATGCAGTTAACGACACTAGGTGAAAACTGGATCAGTCAAAGTGGTATTTAAAGATGCGTGTAATAAAAACAGATCGAATACTTTAGGTGGATTCGACTAAAAAATAATAAATCGCCTATTCAGAAGATCCAATATCTCAAAAATAAATAAAAAGCTGCTAAAACTAAATTTTAAATTTTAAATAGCTTATAAGAAACTTGGTCTAATACGCTAAATAATACGTGAATAATATTGCTTCAAGCATCTAGAAAGCCTGATCAGAGATGTGGATAACTCTAAAGTTACCCATAATTTTTATGTGAATAAGATAGTATTTTTCCGCAAGCTTTAATCCACGTATTAATTCTTTATTTTAAATTCAAATTTGAAATCGATTATCTTGTGGATAAGTGTTTTTAAATTTAAAATAGCATTTTAAATTTAAAGCTAGATTTGGCGATATATTGCTAGTATGACCAGACTATTCCTTGGATTGGCTTTAAAATAAAAAATTATTATAAATTAAATACTTGTAAATATAGTGTAGTTTTTCTAATCATTACCGTGGAACATATTGTTAACTAAAAACTCAAGATGTAGCTAAACTACATAATTGATTTAATAATCAAGTGAACTTTCATTTTTATTTAAAATCATACTTTTATCGATTTTTGCTTAACTTTTTTATTTCTCATTTTTGAGTTATTTCTTGATTTCATTATTGAAAATCGGGCATTTCTTTTATTACTCGATAGAAAAGAGGGAGGGAATCGCTGAAATGATATTGATTAGGAACAAGAAAAAGAGGATTGATAAAATGACGATGAAAAATAAAAAAGCGCCTGACGGCGCTTTTTTTTAATCATATTTATGGTGTTAGAATGACTTTACGACAGTCTTCTTCCTTTTTATCAAAAATACGGTAACCTTCCGCAGCATCTTCCAGTTTCATGCGATGGGTAATAATCAGATCTGGAGACAGATCTCCATTTTCAATATGTTCTAGCAACTGCGGCAAGTAATTATGCACATGGGTTTGTCCCATTTTAAAGGTCAAACCTTTGTCAAAGGCATCACCAAACAGGAAGCCATGAATTGGACCGGCATAAACTCCAGGTACACTCACCACACCGCCGCGACGGACCGCTGCAATACATTGTCTTAGCGCTGAACCACTCGAACCTTCTAATTTCAGGTTGGTCATTACGGTTTCCAGCATGCTACCTTTGGCTTCAAAACCGACCGCATCAATGACGGCATCGACTCCACGATAACCCGTGGTATTTTGAATGATAAATTCAGCGGCATCGACTTCATCAAAATTGACCGGAATCACCCCATAGGTTTGATGTGCGAAACTCAGACGATAAGGATGGTGATCGACCATAAAAATCTGCTCGGCACCGAGCATCCGCGCACAGGCAGCAGCCAGCAGACCGACTGGGCCAGCACCATAAATCGCCACACTGGAACCTCGACCAACTTGGGCATTGTTCACTGCTTGCCAGGCGGTTGGCAGAATATCAGTCAGGAATAATACTTTTTCATCAGGCAGGGAACCCGGCACCTTAAATGGTCCGACATTGCCTTTGGGGATCCGTACATATTCAGCCTGACCACCCGGTATACCACCATACAGATGGCTAAAGCCAAATAAAGCTGCCCCTGGTGGGATCTGTTTTTTGTTGAGAATTGCACCACGGCCGGTATTGGTATTTTCACAGGCAGCCATGAGTTCATGTTCACAGAAAAAACAGTGACCGCATGCAATCACAAAGGGAATAATCACCCGGTCACCTTTTTTGACTTCGGTTACTTCAGGGCCGACTTCTTCTACAATTCCCATAAATTCATGGCCGAAAATATCACCGTCTTCAGTGGCCGGGATTTTCCCCCGGTATAAATGCAGATCTGAGCCACAGATGGCGGTGGCTGTCACCCTTAAAATAACGTCATCTGGTTCCTGAATCACTGGATCTGGAACGGATTCAACTCGTACATCCCGAGCACCATGATAGGTAAGAGCACGCATGCGGATTTCCTCTTTCTAGTTCAACATTAAACAGACTCGTATCAAGGCTGCCAAAAATTAAAAAACACTTGTATTAGAGCCTTAGGATGAAACAGCGCGCTGTAAATTAATGTATGAAATAAGGCATCCAACTGTTTAAAAAATAAACTTATATAGGGTTTGTGTAATTCATGACCTTATGTGTCGAATGAATAGAAAAGAACAGAATTAAAGAAACATCTAGACGTAGATGAAAAAATACAGGGGGGAAAATGGAAGAGAAAACATTAAAAATAGTGAATAAAAAAGAGATGAACAACGTTGGTCATTCATCTCTTATCTTAAATCTTACTAAAAGAGCTTTAGAACGTCTGTTCCAGACTTTCCAGTTCCATCATCAGTTCTAGCATTTGCTCTTCGGCTGTTTCCAGTTTGGCTTTTAGCTCGGTTTGCTCATTCATCAGTTTCAGCAAATCATTTTTACGTGATGCTTCGTATAAAGCACTGTCACCCAGCAGGTTTTCAATTTCAATCAGTCGCGGCTGTAGTTTGGCCATCTGTGCTTCGCATTTTTCAATATTCTTGCGAATCGGACGACTTAGTTCCCGCTGGCGAGCAGCTTCCTTACGTTGTGCTTCCTTGTCCAGTTTGGAAATAGTCGGTTTGACTTCGACTTGGGATTTCACCGGTTCTGCTGGCTTTTGCCCATTTTTAATCATCTCAATACGGGCTTGGCGTAACCAGTCAGCATAGGCAGTAAGATCACCATCAAACTCACGGCATTGACCATTATGTACCAGTAGTAGTTCATCACAGACGCTGGCGATGAGCTGACGTTCATGCGAAACCAGAACCACCGCACCCTGGAAATCTTGCAAAGCCATAGTCAGTGCATGACGCATATCTAAGTCTAAATGGTTGGTCGGCTCATCCAGAATCAGTACATTCGGACGCTGCCAAACAATCAGTGCTAGGGCCAAACGTGCACGTTCACCGCCTGAGAAGCTTTCGCTTGGCGTATCCATACGTTCGCCACTAAAACCGAAACTACCCAAGAAGGAGCGTAGACTGGCTTCACTGATTTTTTTATCTGCGATACGTGCTAGCTGTAACATTGGGCTGGCATTACCATCCAGTGCATCCATTTGATGCTGGGCAAAATAACCAATATTCAGTAATTCTGAATCTTTCCGCAGACCCTGAATCAGTTTCAGGTCACCGACCAGCGATTTAATCAGCGTGGATTTACCGGCACCATTCATCCCAAGCAAACCGATCCGGCTGTTTGGCGTGATCTGTAAATTTACATTGGTGACAATCAGCTTGTCGCCATAACCAATATCGGCATGTTCCAGTTGCAATAACGGCGAACTCATTTTGGTCGGTTCACGGAAACTGAAGGTAAATGGCGTATCGACATGGGCTGCAGATAGTTCCTGCATTCGTTCCAGCTGTTTGATCCGGCTCTGTGCCTGTTTGGCTTTGGTCGCTTGCGCTTTAAAACGGTCAATATATTTTTGCAGATGCGCGCGGGTTTCCAGCTGCTTTTCATACGCCTGTTGCTGCTGCGCTAAACGCTCACTACGGGTGCGCTCAAAAGTCGAATAGTTACCGGTATATAAAATCAGTTCCTGATTTTCGATATGTAAAATGTGATCGGTAATCGCATCGAGGAAGTCCCGGTCATGCGAAATCAGTACCAGCGTACCTTCATAGGCTTTCAGCCAGTCTTCGAGCCAGAGAATTGCGTCCAAGTCCAGATGGTTGGTTGGTTCATCGAGGAGCAGTAAGTCTGATCGGCTCATCAGGGTACGTGCCAGATTCAAACGCATACGCCAGCCACCGGAAAAACTTGAAACATCCAGCTGTGATTGATGTTCAAAGAAGCCCAGACCAGCCATCAGTTGTGAAGCTTTGGCAGGAGCAGAATAACCTGAAATTTCATCAAAACGGCCATATAAATGAGCCAGTTCTGCATCATCCAGTTGATCCGGTTGATCGAGTTTCTGCTGAATATCCCAGTATTCTTCATCGCCCGACAAGACGAAATCAATGGCTTTCATATTCAGTGCTTTGATTTCCTGAGCCATATGCGCTACGGTCCATACCGCAGGTCGGGTCAGCGAACCGGTGTCCGATTCCATGCCGCCGAGCAAGGCTGAAAACAGGGTTGATTTTCCAGCACCATTGACACCGGTTAGGCCAATTTTCCATCCTGGGTGTAACTGCATCGACGCTTTTTGAAATAAAACACGTCCACCGCGACGTATAGATAACTGGTCTAACTGAATCATTGAGAAATCAAAGCTAAGAAATAAGATGCGCCTATTCTAAAGGAAAGCCCTGTGAAAATGAAAAATCTTACCGTTTTTGCTGAAATAAGTGTGCTTTTCACCTCTGTCAATTGATCTAGGGTGGACGCATAAGTTGAGTAAAAGCTCTATTTTATGCATGAACAGTGGTTTATAGTTCAGGCTGATGGAGCAAAAAATATCATAGAGTCAAATAAAAATGAAAAAGGGATGTTTAATTTTATCGGCACTGGGCATTTTGGTGTCGACTTCAACTCAAGCCAGAGTGAATGTCTGTGTTTTTGATTTACTGGGGAAATCTGGTGAGTCTTACAAACTGCTGGAGGAATGGGCGCTGGCAGCAAAAGGCTGGGGTGCCGAAATTCAGCTAAGCGCTTATCAGGATGAAGCCAAGGTCGATCAGGACGTCAAAGCCGGAAAATGTGATGCCTTCTATATGACCTCAATGCGTGCCCGGGCTTATAACAAATTTGCTGGATCGATTGATGCAATTGGCGGCGTGCCGAATAATGACATTGCCATGAAAGCCATCAGCTATGTACTGGATAAACGCAATAGCAAACGCCTGATCACCCAGATTGGCAAAGAAAAATTCGAAGTGGCGGGTATTGGTCAGATTGGCCCAGCCTATATTTTTGTTCGTGATCGTACTCTAAATAAACTGGAACAGGTCAAAGGCAAGAAATTTGCCGTGCTGCATTATGACTATGCGCAAAAAATCATGGTCGACCGGATTGAAGCAGTACCGGTCATGTCGGAAATTTCCAATTTTATTCGCAAGTTTAATCAGGGCGAAGTGGATATTGTCGCTGCACCGGCTTATGCATTTAAACCGCTGGAATTACAGAAAGGACTAGGCCGTCAAGGCGCAATGATTAATTTTCCGGTGATTAATGTCACTGCTGATCTGATTATTCGTCAGGAAGAGTTTCCGGCAAGCTTTGCCGCACAATCCCGAAACTGGTTTGTGAAACAGTTACCGCGCAGCTTTGCCATGGTCAAGCGCATGGAAGCTGAGATTCCAAGCAAATATATTCTGAATCTAAGCCGTGAAGATCGTGTGGCCTACCAAAAGATTCTGCGTGATGGGCGGATCGATTTAACCAAACAGGGGATTTATGATCAGGGCATGATGAACGTATTGAAACGCGCGCGTTGTACGGTAGAAAGAACCAATTTTGAATGTTCGATTGGTGACGAATAAATCTGAAATCATGTATATCTTTGTAACTATATCTGGGTAAATGTAATTATAAGAAAGCAGTTTTAAACATTAAGATATTGATATTTAAATATATATTTAAAAATAACTTAGGCAACTATTGCTGATTTATCTTTATAGGCCAAAATGCCGGTTTTAAATGGAGTAAATGCTCTATTTTTTTTAATTAAACTTGCTTAATATTTGTCCCGTGTACGGACACTCAGCGAATAACAAGATTTCAAAGGATAACTACAATGAAAAAAACACTCTTATCATTGGCTGCATTCTCTGCATTTGGTTTTGCAAGTGCGGCGCATGCAGAAAAAGTCGATATCTGTGTGTTTGACTTACTGGGTAAATCCGGTGAGTCTTTCCAGATGGCGCAAGAATGGGCACTGGCTGCAAAAGGCTGGGGCGCAGAAATCAATCTGATTGCCCGTCAGGATGAAGCGGTTGCCGACAATGACTTCAAGGCCGGTAAATGTGATGGTGTGTTTATGACAGCCATGCGTGCCCGTCAATACAATAAATTTGCCGGTTCTATTGATGCACTGGGCGGTGCACCAAGTAATGCCATTGCCCAGCGTGCGATCAGTTTTGCTCTGGACAAACGTAATGCAGCGAAAATGGTCAGTAATATGGGCGGCAAAAAATACGAAATTGCCGGTATTTCACCGTTGGGTTCAGCATTTATTTTTGTTCGTGACAAGAATATCAATTCGATTGAAAAAGCCGCAGGGAAGAAATTCGCCGTACTCGGCTATGACGATGCCCAGAAAATCATGGTACAGCGCGTCGGTGCGCAGGCAGTGATCTCCGATGTTTCTAACTTTGTCGCCAAATTTAACAATGGTCAGGTGGATATGGTCGGTGCACCTGCTTATGCCTACAAGCCATTAGAAATCTATAAAGGTCTGGGTAATAACGGCGCAATGTTTAATTTCCCGGTACTGCATGTCACCTCTGATTTTGTGATTCGTCCGGAAAAATTCCCCGCAGGTTTTGGACAAAAATCGCGTGACTGGTTTATCAAAAACCTGCCAAAGAGCATGGGGATGATCAGCCGTCTGGAAGCGGGTATTCCGTCGAAATATAAAATGAATCTGAGCGCTGAAGATAAAACCAAGTATCAGAAAATGTTACGTGATGGCCGGATGGATATGACCAAACGCGGAATCTAGGATGCCAGCATGATGTCGGTCTTAAAACGTGCACGCTGTTCTGTCGATAAGGCCAACTTTGAATGTTCAATTGCTGGCGAATAATCTGATTTTTAAAGAAAAAAGCTTAGATTGATCTAGGCTTTTTTTATGGCTGAACCAGGTCAGATCTGCCATTGTGCAGCGAATAAAATAGCTTAAGCTTGATTAACTATTAAATTCGCATGTTTTATATAAAAAACAATCACATGTGACTAAAAGTGCAATAACAAAAACAAGCGATAAGGAAATGAGGATGATGCATAGAGGATGGAAAGCACTGGCATTGGCTACGGCGACACTGGCTGTTTCAGGTCTGGCGCAAGCTAAACAGGTGATTTGCGTATTTGATCTGGTTGGTAAAAACGGTGATGTCTATAGTGTGATGAAAGACTATCAGTTGGCAGCCAAAAACTGGGGTGCAGATGTCGAACTGCGGGTCAATACCAATGAAGCGGTGGTTGCAGAAGATTTTAAAGCCGGGAAATGTGATGGGATCAGTGTTACCGGTATGCGTGGCCGTCAATTTAATAATTTTACTGGTTCACTCGATGCCATTGGTGCAATTCCAGATCTGAATCTGGCGGTTAAAGTGATGCAGGGACTGGCCAGTCCAACTTTTGCCAAACATATGCTGCAAGGCAAATATGAGGTAGTCGGTGTCATTCCTGTAGGTGATGCTTTTCTGTTAGTGAACGACCGCAGTATTAATACCGTTGCCAAAGCAGCCGGTAAAAAAATTGCCGTACTTGATTATGATGAAGCACAAAAAATCATGGTACAGCAGGTCGGCGCACAGGCAGTGAGTGCCGATGTCACCAATTTTGGTGCCAAGTTTAACAATGGCCAAGTGGATATTATTGGTGCACCAGCAGCAGTATTTAAACCGCTGGAATTACATAAAGGCTTGGGTAGCAAAGGCGCGATTGTGAATTATCCGGTGTTGCAGGTCACTGGTAATATCATTATCCGTCCAGATAAATTTCCGGCAGGTTACGGACAGAAATCACGTGAATGGGTGAGAAGTCAGTTACCACGTGCCTTTGGTATTTTGGGGAAAATGAAAGCGGACATTCCAGCAAAATACTGGATGGATATTCCTGCAGCAGACAAACCGGGTTACCAGAAAATGATGCGGGATTCCCGAATTGACCTGACCAAACGCGGCGTTTATGACAAACGCATGATGAAATTGCTGTGGCAATTCCGCTGCAAACAGAATCCGAAAAACTTTGAATGTGCCTTACAGGATGAGAACTACAAATAATCCTGATAAAATTACTCTGATTTGACTTTTAATCTGTGCAGACTGACCATATATTGAGTGTGCTATACTTAAATATGGTCTTTTCTTTTTAAAGACATTCCATTCAACAGAGGAATCCGCCATGAATGCCCAAGCGCTTGTGCTCACCGACAATGCCGCAAATAAAGTACGCCAGTTGCGTGACAGTGAAGGTAACCAAGACTTAATGCTCCGTGTCTATGTGACCGGTGGCGGCTGTTCAGGTTTCTCTTATGGCTTTAACTTTGCGGAAAGCCAGAATGAAGATGATGCAGAATTTGCCAATGGTGATGTTAAAGTCTTAGTCGATTCATTGAGTTATCAATATCTGGTCGGTTCAGTTGTAGATTATTTAGAAGGTCTGGAAGGTTCACGTTTCGTGGTACAAAACCCGAATGCGACCACGACCTGTGGTTGTGGATCTTCATTCTCGATCTAAATCCATGCACAAAAAAAGTCCTCTCAATGAGGACTTTTTTATATCTGGAGGAAAGTTTAGCTATCCAGTTTTACCGCTTCAAGCAGATCAAAGATTACAGTAGTAACATCCTGACTCAACTCGCGGTTATTGAAAATTTCATAGGCGCTAATGGTAATGTCGGTATCGCTTGGCAACAGACGCTGTTCTTCTTCGATCAGGTCATTGATCGGCAATAAAGTCTGTTTGATTTCCAGATGCAGAATATCTTTATATTCCAGATTTTCATCGTCGAGTTCAATCAGTTGTTCATTGAAATAAGGCAGCAAAATCGAATGAAGATAGGGTTGGATGTCCTCGATATCAAAGATTTCGATATCACGGGTTTCATCAATCGTACTAATGTGGTCATTTACTTCAATTAAAATATGGTAGTAACTCACACGAATCTCCAAAGATGGCCTGAACAATGTAGCCAATCACAATAACATGAAATCAGAATAGAGTGTTTTTTATAATACTTATACACTTAAATTAATTAGGGAATTCAAGCTGATCACTTAACGGTTATAAAGCAAGGTCTTGTCTGCAGGTCGCAGCTGGAAGTGTTGCAGATTCTGTTTACCCAGCACCGGATACATCAGTGCTTCCGGGTCATTATGGTGATACAGCCCCAAGGCATGTCCGAGTTCATGTGCCAGAGTCAGACGGAGATCATCTTCTGCATCAAACTGATAGACATGAATTTGATCACCCATAAACACGCCTTTATGAAATTCGCGGGCAGGGAAACGCTGTTGGGCTTGAATGATATTCTGCTGATGGTTTTGCAGACCATGTTGATGCATGGAAACATTCATATTAAAGGAACTTTGCTGTTCCTGAAGGTACTGAAGTTCCCGTTGAAAACTTTCCGATTTGCGCTGTAAAGCCAAAACCTCATATTCAATCTGCTCATGTTCATAAGCAGATAAATTTGGCTGACGGCGTCGTTGCTGTAAGGCCTGAAATTCACTATTCATCTGATCTCTTTGCTGGATCAGGCGTTGCTGCTGACTTTCCAGATGCTGATGGGATGCTTCCAGATTTTTGACCTGACGTTGATACTTGGCGTCATCTGCCAGCAACTGTTTTTCGACTTTCTTCAAGGCATCATAGTCTTGCTGGCGTTGATCATAGATCAGGTGAATACTCAGCCTGGCATTTTCATCATAGACCATCAAATCATCACGATTGCTTCCCTGATGCCAGATTTCGATCGCTTCCTTGCTCAGTTGAATGACTTGATCTTTACTTAGTCCAAAGCCTGAATCGACCTGATCAATTCGGAAACGTAAGCGTGTATCGAAAGGATGCGTCAAGCGATCAGCCAGCGAGTTATAGCGCAGTTGAGGATGGGTTTGGGCCTGCATATGTAGATAGGCAGACATGATCAATCCCACTACGAGCAGACAGAGCAGAAGACGCATATTTTTTATTTAAATGTCTATTTTTTAAAAATATAGCTTAATTTTAATGCCTTTCCCATGCTTATTTGCATCATCCTTCAGCTTTTGGATAAAGCCCTAATTCGGCCAAAGCCTGCTGCAAAATTTCAAGGCGGATCGCCGGATCCATACCATTTCGCATCTGCATATTCAGTGAAAATGCCACGATCTCGGCTTGCGGTGTTTCAACCCAGCCGGTGAGCCAGCCGACTTGCGGTTCCACATCCATGCCCCAACCGGATTTGACATATAGTCGATAAGCTTTCCGCTCCTGTAAAAATAACATGGCTTTGACTTGTTGCTGGACTTGAGGATCAAAGGCCAGTTGCTCTCGGGCCAACGCAGAAACAAATTGGACTTCCTGTTTTGGAGTAACTTTCAAAGGGCCTACCAACCAGAAGTTATCGACCTGTTGACCAATCTGCTGATTACCAAATTGGATGCGTTGTACTTCCTGTTGCATCAATTCAAGGCCAATGCGACGTGCCAGTTCCTGATACACGGGTACAGCAGAAGCTTGCATGGCTTCGCCGAGAGTCATGTCTTTTTCCCAGGCTGCAAAACTGCGTTTCTTGCCATCCCATTTAAAAATTTCATTGGTTGTGGCTTTGCCATGTTGCAGGCCAATCAGGGCATTGAGCATTTTAAAAGTAGAGGCGGGAACATATTCGGTATCTGCACGGCTTAAATCATTACCATAAACCTGTATCTGTTGACCACGCTGAATCACTAGAACACCCGCGCTTTGCGCCTGATCAAATAATTGGGCAATGGCTTGAGTCGATTGAGTCGAAGTGCTTTGAGATAGGAGAGATGAAACGGGCAGGCTACACGCTGTCAGGCCCAAGCAACTAAGTAAAGGCAGCAAAATTAGAATTTTCATGGGTTCAGGGTATTTTAATGTTGGATTTAACTTAAACAGCTTTTCCTGAAAATACGATCAAATTTTAGTAATTTTTATTTTATTCTTTTAAGTCGAGACATAAAAAAACCGCGCTTTCGCGCGGTTTTTTCAGTTAAAGCGACAAATTATTTTTTGTCATCTTTCACTTCAGTGAACTCAGCATCTACAACGCCGTCGTCCGCTTTTTGAGATTGACCTTCGCCGCCTTGGAATGCATTCGGGTCAAAACCTTGCGCACCACCTTGGCCTTGAGCAGCTTCATATGCACGTTGTGTAATTGGCATGATGATATTTTGCAGCGCTTCAGTTTTCGCTTTGATTTCTTCAACGTCATTTTCTTTAGTTGCAGCTTCAAGCTCAGAAACCGCCGTTTCAACAGCAGTTTTTTCTTCAGCTGTTACTTGTTCACCAAGATCTTTCACTGCTTTTTGTGAAGAAGCAACTAAAGCATCCGCTTCGTTGCGTGCTTTTGCAAGCTCTTCAAATTTACGGTCTTCTTCAGCATTCGCTTCAGCATCTTTGATCATTGCTTCGATTTCAGCATCAGACAAACCTGAGTTTGCTTTAATCTGGATCGATTGCTCTTTACCAGTGCTCTTGTCTTTCGCAGATACTTTCAAGATACCATCAGCATTGATGTCGAAAGATACTTCAATTTGTGGCACACCACGTGGCGCAGGTGGGATGTCGCCTAACTGGAAGTTACCCAACAATTTGTTTTGCTGCGCCATTTTACGTTCACCTTGGTAAACTGAAATGTCTACAGCAGGCTGGTTGTCCGCAGCGGTTGAGAACACTTGAGATTTCTTCGCAGGAATCGTGGTGTTTTTCTCGATGATTGCAGTCAACACGCCGCCCATGGTTTCAATACCAAGTGTCAACGGAGTTACGTCAAGTAGAAGTACGTCAGTTTTGTCACCTGAAAGTACCGCACCTTGAATCGCAGCACCCATTGCGACTGCTTCATCAGGGTTTACGTCTTTACGTGGCTCTTTACCGAAGAACTCTTGAACCTTTTGTTGAACCATTGGCATACGAGACTGACCACCTACCAGGATCACGTCAGAGATGTCAGAAGTCGAAAGACCTGCATCTTTAAGCGCAATACGGCAAGGTTCAATGGTACGCGCAACCAGGTCAGCAACCAGACCTTCAAGTTTTGCACGTGTTACGTTGATCACTAAGTGTTTAGGACCAGTCGCATCAGCAGTGATGTATGGAAGGTTGATTTCAGTTGCATTTGAAGAAGAAAGCTCGATTTTCGCTTTCTCCGCAGCTTCTTTTAAACGCTGTAACGCCAGTGGATCTTGTTTCAGGTTAAAGTTTTGTTCTTTCTTGAACTCTTCAACCAGGAACTCGATTAACGCGTTATCGAAGTCTTCACCACCTAGGAACGTATCACCGTTAGTCGACAATACTTCGATTTGCTGGTCACCATCAAGGTCAGCAATTTCAATGATTGAAACGTCGAAAGTACCACCACCCAAGTCGTAAACCGCGATTTTACGGTCGCCTTCTTTCTTGTCCATACCGAACGCAAGTGCCGCAGCAGTTGGCTCGTTGATGATACGTTTAACTTCTAAACCTGCAATTTTACCTGCATCTTTAGTTGCTTGACGTTGTGCATCGTTGAAGTAAGCAGGAACAGTAATAACAGCTTCAGTTACGGTTTCGCCCAGGTAATCTTCAGCAGTTTTCTTCATCTTTTTCAAGATTTCAGCAGAAACCTGTTGTGGCGCCAATTTTTTGTCGTTGACATCAACCCAAGCATCACCGTTGTCTGCTTTGATGATTTTGTAAGGAACTAAACCGATATCTTTTTGTACCGCTTGGTCTTCATAACGACGACCGATCAAACGTTTGATCGCGAACAATGTGTTTTTCGGATTTGTTACTGCTTGACGCTTTGCAGATTGACCTACCAGAATTTCGCCATCTTTATAGGCAATAATAGATGGAGTGGTACGTGCGCCTTCAGCGTTTTCGATTACTTTAACTTTGTCGCCTTCAAGTACTGCAACACATGAGTTTGTAGTACCTAAGTCAATACCAATGATTTTAGCCATTTGGATGTTTCCTCTAAAATTTTTTTGTGATTTACACTTGTTATCCGATATGAGAGCCGTTCGATTTTTTTCAAGTAAATTTTTTGAAAAATTTCACAAACTCCCGAAATTATTTGGCTTAAGCGCCGACCATCACCATAGCAGGACGCAATAAGCGACTGTTGAGCGTGTAGCCCTTTTGCAAAACAGTCCCAATTTCATTGGCTTTGGCATTTGGATCAATCCCGACTGCCTGGTGCAGGTCAGCATTGAAACCGTTGTTGGTGTCTACTGCCACAACCCCGAATTTCTCCAAGGTATGCAATAACGATTTAAGGGTCAGTTCAACGCCTTCACGCAATGGTGTTTGCTCTTCACCTGCAGCCACAATGGCACGCTCCAGATTGTCGACTGTTTCTAGAAGCTCTTTAGAGAACTTTTCCAGAACCGTATCTTTATGCTTTTCAGATTCACGCTGAATACGTTCAACACTTTTTTGTGCTTCATAGACTGCATTGGCGGTACGGGCTTTTTCTAACTTTAAATCACCTTCAAGCTGCGCAATCTGCTCTTGTAAAAACTCAACGGAAACTTCAGCCTGCTCGGTTTCAGCTTGAGTTTGCGCTGTATCTTGTTCCGCTTGCTCTTGCTCAAGTTGTTGAGCTTGCTCGTTTTGCTCAGTCGCCATTGATTTACTCCGTTTAAATGGGTTCTTAAACATGTACAGTCCTTAGGCCTCAGTGTTCACTGCGTTTATGCTGAACTGCCATGGTTGTGAAGTTCTTGATTACCTAAAGAAATCGGGGCAGGGTGTAAAAATTCAAGCGTCGACCCAGATTAAATTTAAGATTTATACAAAATACTGAATCCAGCGGATAGCAGAACAAGCTATTCAGAACACAACAGCAGGATAGGATGAGAATAAAATACACGGACATCAGCAGCGATGAATCCGAATTTTGAACTGAATAGATTCAATTCGCGACTAAATCTAAGAATTAAGTATTTGAATATAAACATAAAAAATGAATAATCGTATTTTTGAATCAAATTAATAATTTTAATCCGTTTTAAGTATTGGTAAAAAAATTGCATCATACTTCTATTAACAGCGACCTTGTTCAGAGGAGAGAGCCGAACCGGGTTGCTGTTGCCCTATTTTAGAATTGCTTTTTTCAAGCTGAGTATCCCCAAAACTCAGCTTTTTTTTGCCTGTTTATTTATTAGACATAAAAACGATTAATATCTAAGCAATAAAGTCTTTCACAATAGATGAACTTTTGATTAATATTTATTCCAGATTCTATCGCTGTAGTTTCTTCTTATTTTGAAATGTGTTTTCGTGGCTTATCCTGTTCTCTAGATAAGCCTTTTTTTGTCCAGAATTTACCTTTTTTGAATTTGTTGGAATCAGTCGTCTCTATTTTAGCGGTTTGTAAGATAAAACTTACAGCTTGGATAGTGAATGTCCGCTTCATGAGAGCAAGTTGATTCGATAGGATAATTTGTGTAGAGAACAGGATGTTCTGGTTGAATTGCTGAGAAGCATAAGCGAAGTGGAAGTTCGTTTAACATAACCCTCTGCAAAGGCCCTAAAGAAATTTTCTTTAGGGTCTTTGTCTATCTGGCAGCTACCTTTTTCATTAAAAAAGCCCAGTCTGGGCTTTTAATAGAGAGGGTGATTCAAGTCTTAGTCACGACGATCCCGTGAACGTTGTTCCTGATGGCGTCGGTTGTCATTCCAGCGTTGATTAGAACGATTTTGCTGGACTTTTTTACTGCGCTGATCTGTTGCACGTTTACGCTCCAGATCCTGACGACGCTTGCGTTCTGCTTCTGCCTGTTTTTGCCGTTGCGTCATGATATTTTTACGTTGCTGTTCATGGCGCTGCCGTTCCAGTTGGCTTTTACGTCGATCAAGCTCTAACTTTCTTTTACGATCCTGCTCCCAATTGCGACGTTGTAATTCCTGTTTACGTCGATCGAGTTCAATACGTTTGTGTTGCTGTTCATATTCCCAGCGTTGCCGCTCATAGCGACGATCTTGTTCATAATGCCGGTCCAGTTCATAGCGACGGTCATAACGCTGATCATAGCGGCCGTCATAATAGCCACCATCTTCAGGAAATGCGACGCAGCCTACAGCTAAAAATGCAGTCGCCAAAGACAGAGCTATAATTTTTCTAGCCATAGGCATCCTCCCGATTTGTAATAAAAAATATACTTAAGCTCGCAAAAGTACGTCAAAAATAACCTTTAAACGGTCAATGATATCTTTTATAAATGAGGGTAACGTATCGAGTAGAAGCTATATGTACATTGATATTAAGACTTATATAAGAATATGGTCACTGAAACACTAATCGTGTAGAAACTATGAAGAATTAAGAGAATAAGGACTAAAAATAATGACTGTGAATCCTCCGGTTCTGAAAAGTGTGATGGAAAAGGGACAAGGGACGGCAGCGCGTATGCTGGACCGCTTACCTGGCATTGCACAGGAAGCATTGGTCAAGGCTCTGGATTATCCTCATGTTTATCCTGATTTAGATCCATTGGTTAAATGCCTGATGGCCATCCAGATAAAACAGGGGCATAGCAGTTTTATTAGTGAGGATCTGGCTCATTCGCGCACATTGTTTGATGCACGTATGAAAGCCATCCGGGCTAGACCGACCGCGGTCAAATTTGTTGAAGAGCTCCGCCTTCCTCTACAGAGTGGCAGCATCTTTGCCCGGCATTATCATCCAGCTCCACAAAAGAAGTTGCCGATGGTGATTTTTTATCATGGCGGTGCATTTATGGTGGGCGGTCTGGACAGCCATGATGAATTCTGTCGCTTGCTGGCAGTACATGCCAAAGTACAGGTGCTAAGCGTAGCTTATCCGCTGACGCCAGAATTTAGCCCCTTGCAGATGGTACAAGTCTGTGAAGATGCCTTGGCGTGGGCACATCAGCATAGCAAGCAGCTAAAAGTCTATAAAAACCGGATTGCCGTGGCAGGGGACAGTGCGGGTGGAAATCTGGCTACTGTCGTGGCACAGCGCAGTGCAGGCAAATCTTATGCTGCACGAGCGCAGCTTTTGCTTTATCCGGCGGTCGACTTTAAAAGCCGCCATCCTTCTTTCTATGCCTATAAAGATGGACTGGTACTTTCAGAGCAGGATATTGATCTGGTGACCTTAATGTATGCCCAAACCCATCAGATTGAACTGGATGATCCGCTGATTTCACCGACCTATGGTGAATTGCAAAACTTGCCGCCAAGTTATGTGATTACAGCACGTCATGATGTCCTGCATGATGAGGGTTCAATCTATGCACACAAGTTGCGTCAGAATGGTGTAGCTGTTCATTATGATGAATATACCGATCAGGCCCATGGTTTTATCAACCTGACCCCGATCTCCCGCCGTGCCAAAAAATATGTGATTGAGATCAGCAAGAACTTCCGCAAATTCTGGGACAAAAATAGTTAAATCGAAAGCATAAATGCAAAAAGGTGTTTCTCATGAAACACCTTTTTTTATAGATAGGTTTTTATCAGTTCTTATACTTTGCTGCTGATCTGCGCTTCAGGAAAGATCAGATTGAATTTGGGGACATAAAAGCTTTGCAGCAATTTGGCTTTGGAAAAGTCTGGAAATATATTCTCGGCATCTTGCCATTCTACTTGCGAGAGTTTGGAGAGGTGACCGCGAAACTGTGGACTAAACTGAAAACGCTGGCCTTTCCAGGCTTGCTGGATTTTCAACATAGACGCTGGAATATGATGACTATTAATATAGAACTGGCGTGCAGATTTGGTTTTCTTCAGCCGAATCGTCATATGCTGGTTCTGGTGTTGAATCTGACACAGTACTTCCTGATCCTTTTCCTGCCATTCAAATTGCGCATGTTCTTTGGGAATGCCCCATAAATGCTGACCGTGTACCACAGACTCATGGGTAGACACATAAATTTTAGGAATCGAGCTGAGGCGCCGTTTACTAATTAAAGGATGATCCAGAATCAGTAACTCTTCATAAGGGCCAATCGGCGAAGTGTGATAACGCACCAATAAGACTTGGACCATACGACCCAGCGGAGAAGGCGCAATACGGAACTGTTTCGCTTGCTCAATAAAGCTTGGGGTCAGCCAATAATTCAGAATAAAACCCTCACCCTGCAAATGCCAAGGTGGAAACTGGTGGATATTTTGCTCCTGTAATAATGCATGCTTCATTCTTATTCTCTTGTCTTTAGTCGGCAGGTCACTGCATTATGAGTTATAAAAGATTAATATATAGTCATTCACAACCATTACTTCTAAGTAGATGAGTTAATAAATGTTAAAGAAATCATTATGTGTCATCGCACTTGCTGCGGTCAGTCTACCAAGCTTCGCTGCAAATACGATTATTGAGATGAAGACTTCATCTGGAAATATTGAAATTGAACTCTTCAATGACAAAGCTCCAATCTCGGCAAAGAACTTCGAAAGCTATGTAAAGAGCAACTTCTATAAGGACACGATTTTTCACCGCGTCATTCCAGGCTTTATGGTGCAGGGTGGTGGCTTTGATGTGAACATGCAAGAAAAAGCCAATACTCAAGCACCCATTAAAAATGAATCATCGAATGGTCTGCAAAATAAACGCGGTACTTTAGCCATGGCGCGTACCAATCAGCCGGATTCTGCCCGAGCACAATTCTTTGTGAACCTGGTCGATAATGATTTCCTGGATCGTTCTGCTAGAAATGCCGGCTATGCGGTATTTGGTAAGGTCACTAAAGGTATGGATATCGTCGATCAGATTGCTAAAGTACCGACCCGAAACTATGGAATGCATCAAAATGTGCCGGTGAACCCTGTAAAAATCACCAGTGTGACGATTAAAGCACCAGTCGTGAAAAACTAGGCATAGAATAAAGCAGAAATATTTAATTTATATTTCTGTTTTAAAAATATGTACTTATGTAATGAATTGTATGGAATTGAACCAATTTGGTGCATAAAAATAAAACACTCGTGATTCCTGTGCGTTAAAAGCGCTTGCACGTGTAAGAAATTGCCCTATAATGAGCACATACCGACGAGATAGACGGAAACGAACGAAGCAGAATGGCGGAGTTGTTAAGTTTATCGAAGTCCAGCTTCTGGCACTGACGAGGTGTTGGAAAGATCATTAAGAGATTATGAAGAACAACTTGTGTGGATTTTTACTGGTTGATTGATCGAAATTATTTTCATTGATTGATGGTAGAAATTACTCGAAGTTTATTTGAGAAATATTTGTCAGAAAATT
>NZ_JBWZQN010000046.1:0-29273 GCF_056724605.1 Prolinoborus fasciculus
GAAATTCATGCACGTGTAGCAGTCCTTAACAGATTTACGGAATTAGGTCGACCACTTACCCAAGTTACGCCTTAAATTTGGCTCAATTAGGGGCGCTTTGCATTTCAAATCTTTGTGCAACAAAGCCTAATAAAAGTACCATTACACCGCAGATCAGGAGTGTGCTGCCAATCATGCGTTGAATCATTGTACGTGTAGACATGGTCGATCTCCTCAAAGATTTAAAGCGTGTTTAATGCTTCCAAATAACGACGATTTACTTCTTTCCAGTTCACAACATTGAAAAAAGCCGAGATGTATTCCGGACGACGGTTTTGATATTGTAAATAATAAGCATGTTCCCAGACATCCAGACCTAAAAGGGGAATATTGCCATGCATCAGCGGAGAATCCTGATTGGCACTGCTTTCCACAATAAGCGTTTGATCTGGCGCCATACTTAACCAGGCCCACCCACTACCAAAACGGCTAAGCGCTGCTTGGGTAAACGCTTCTTTAAATGCCTCGAATCCTCCTAATTCATGTTCGATTGCCTTGGCAATTTCAGCTTCGGGATGACCACCGCAGTCTGGACTCATCACTGTCCAGAACAGGGAATGATTGGCATGTGCACCAGCATTGTTGATCACGTTCTGTCTGAGTTGCTCGGGCACTTCATTGAATTTGCTAATTAAGGCTTCGACCGATAAATCTTCCCATTCTGTGCCCGCTATTCCTGCATTGATATTATTGATATAGGTTTGATGATGCTTGCTATGATGAATTTCCATAGTCTTGCTATCGATATGAGGCTCTAGCGCATCATAAGCATAAGGTAGTGCAGGCAAGGTGTAGCTCATTGGCAGGATTCCTTGAGAGAATGAAGTTAGGTTATTTTTCATTAGATTTAAGATACGCCCTAATTTAATATTTATATATGAGAATAGTTATCATTATTTTTAATATGTGTTGATCTTATGCGCTTTCAGAAAGGTTGTTATACGTATGAATCCTCTTTTTAAAAGTAATAAAAAAAGCCCCCAAGAAGGGGGCTTTTTCAAACAGCAACGACTTAAACGTTAAAACGGAAGTGTAAAACATCGCCATCCTGAACGATGTAAGTTTTACCTTCTAGACGCCATTTACCTGCTTCTTTCGCACCGGCTTCGCCGTTGTACTGCACGAAATCATCATAAGCGATACATTCTGCACGGATAAAGCCTTTTTCAAAGTCGGTATGAATCACGCCTGCTGCCTGTGGTGCAGTTGCGCCAACTTTTACGGTCCAGGCACGAACTTCTTGCACGCCCGCGGTGAAGTAAGTTTGTAGGCCCAGTAATGAATAACCTGCACGAATGACCACATTTAAACCCGGTTCTTCCATGCCCATTGCTTCAAGGAATTCAGCACGGTCTTCATCTTCAAGCAATGAAATTTCAGCTTCAATCTGGTTGCAAAGTGGAACCACAATCGCATTTTCTTCAGCGGCTAATTTTCTGACTGCATCTAAATGCGGGTTGTTTTCAAAACCGTCTTCAGCAACGTTGGCAATATACATCGTTGGTTTAAGCGTCATTAAACCAAAGCCACGTACCAGCTTGCGTTCGTTATCATCTAGGTCCGCTGCGCGAGCCGGTTTACCTTCATCCAGTAAAGGCTGGATTTTTTCCAGAACAGCTTTAGTGGCAAGCGCTTCTTTGTCGCCACCCTTGGCAGATTTTGTCAAACGCGTAATCGCTTTGGCTACAGCATCCAAGTCTGCAAGTGCAAGTTCGGTATTAATCGTAGCGATGTCATCTAGTGGATCAATACGACCATTCACATGAATGACGTTTTCATCTTCAAAACAACGCACAACGTGAGCAATTGCATCAGTTTCACGAATGTTGGCCAGGAACTGGTTACCCAAGCCTTCACCCTTAGAAGCACCCGCTACCAGGCCTGCGATGTCTACAAATTCCATAGAAGTCGGAATAACACGTTGCGGTTTAACAATTGCAGTCAATTTGTCTAAACGTGGATCAGGAACAGGTACAATCCCGGTGTTTGGTTCGATCGTACAGAAAGGGAAGTTTTCTGCAGCAATAGCAGCTTTGGTTAAGGCATTGAAAAGTGTAGATTTACCAACGTTCGGCAAGCCGACAATACCGCAATTAAAACCCATGAAATAACTCACAAAAGCGTTATATAAAAATTGCCCCCGATTTTACATGAAAGCATGACTAAAGTCAGGTCATGTGCTTGTGGTTTATTGCAATCAAATGCTTCTGGCGACTTAAAATGACTCGCTGAGCTTTCCGGGATGTATCGTGAGTCCACCAACCATAGAGGAATAATCAGCCAGTATTTTACTTTTGAATAAAAATCACATTGTTTTTCTAAAAGTGAGTGACTAAAGTATCTGAATAAAACGGCGGCCTACACGCCCTGATCCAATAACGATAAACATGGAGCATACATGCGAACTTTATACCAGTTTCCTTTATCTCACTTTTGCGAAAAAGCACGTTGGATGCTGGACCATAAAGAGCTGTACTATGTTGCTCACAATCTGATACCCGGGGTACACCGCGCTTTTGCCCGCCTGAAAACAGGTCAGAATCGTCTGCCTATTTTGCGTGATCAGGATGGATGGATCGCAGATTCCACCCAGATTGCTCTGTATCTGGATGATACTTATCCAGAACATCGTTTACTGCACGCAGAAGGATATTTTCGAAATAAAGCTTTAGCGATTAATGAAATTACCCTGGAATTGGGTCGTCATGTCCGTCGCTGGATGCTGTCTCAAGCACTGACTTCTGATCATGAATCTCTGGATATTTTAATTGGTGAGCAGGGCTATCTGCGCCAGTTTGAAAAATTTTCTAAACCTTTATTGAAAGCGATGGTGGCCAAGGGTTATGCATTGAATGAAGAAACTGTGGCGGAATCCAAACAGCATATTGATGTTGCGGTACAGCAGCTCAATCAGATGCTGGTCAGCCAAGGTGGGCATTATTTTGTCGGAAATCGTTTAGGTCTGGCGGATATTGCAGTCTGTTCCATGTTGGCACCGCTTTTGGCGATTCCAGGTACGCCGTGGGAAAAAGAAAATTTTGAAACCTTGTCCGAAGAATATCGTGACTATCAGCAGTATTTGAATGAGCTACCACTGGGTGAATATATTTGTCGTATTTACCGAACCGAACGCAATGCACGGGTAGACTGGCGTGGTATATAAGTTTAAATGCTACTTTCAAAATTAAAAAACGCGCATGAAGCGCGTTTTTTTGATGAGATTATGATTAACCCCAAGGATTAGTCTGGTCGATATCAATATTTTTAGTAAAATTATTGAGGAGTGAACCAAAATCAAATCCGGATGAAGAACCGCCACTGCCAATATTCTGAATCGTATCTTTGATGCCAGGCAGGAGAGCAGACAGATCAATATTGGAATCAGTCGCGCCCACCCCTTGGATAAGATCACCGAGGTCAGGTAGTTCAATCGAAGAGCCACTACCAACCAACTGACCAACACCTTCGACAATACTGCCTAAGTCAAAGCCGTTTGAAGCAGAGGAAATACCTTCGATCATATCACCCAGATCCAGATCGCTACCGAGATTCAGATTACCCAATAACCCACCCAAGTCTATGCCATTTGAACCATTCGCAATCAGACCGCTCAGTAAGTCAGTGAAGTCACCGACATCAAAACCACCCGTTGCATTTCCGCCTACAAAGCCGCTAATTAAATCGGTAATAGCACCAAGATCAAACTCATTGCCTGCATTACCACCAATCAGATTGCCGACCAAACCAGCGATCGCACCAATGTCTACACCGCCCAATCCGCCAGAACCACCAATCAGGCCACCGACCAATTCAGCAATTTGTGCGATATCAATCTCGCCATTCCCGCCAATCAGATTGCCGACCAGACCCGCAATCGCACCAATATCTATGCCGCCCAATCCGCCAGAACTGCCGATCAGACCACCGACCAATTCAGCAAGTTGTGCGATATCAATCTCACCATTACTGCCAATCAGGTTGCTGACCAGACCCGCGATGGCACCGATATCTACGCCGCCTAAACCGCCAGAACCGCCGATCAGGCCACCCACCAGTTGAGCGATTTGTGCGATATCAATCTCGCCATTGCCGCCAATCAAGTTGTCGACCAGACCCGCAATGGCACCAATATCAATATTACTTGACCCACTGATCAGGCCACCAACAAGCTGAGCGATTTGTGCGATATCAATCTCACCATTGCCGCCAATCAGGTTACCGACCAGCCCTGCAATCGCACCGATATCTACGCCATCTAATCCACTAGACCCACCAATCAGGCCACCAACCAGCTGAGTGATTTGTGCGATATCGATATCGCCATTGCCGCCAATCAGGTTGCCGACTAGACCCGCGATTGCACCGATATCAATATTGCTTGAACCGCCGATCAGGCCACTAACCAGTTGAGCGATTTGCGCAATATCAATTTCACCATTGCCACCAATCAGGTTGCTGACCAGCCCTGCAATCGCACCAATATCAATATTACTTGAACCGCCGATCAGACCACCGACCAGTTGAGAAATTTTACCAATATCAATATTGCCAGTGCTGCTGCCCAATAAGCCGCCCACCAATTTAGAAATAGTCTCAAGATCCAGGCTGCTGCTATTGCTCCCCATTAAGCTCTTTAATAAGTTGGTGACCTGGGTAATATTAAAGCTACCGCCATTGGATTGGGTTAAGCTACTGATCAGGCTTTGAATATTTAGACTTGAGACATTCGAACCAGACAACTGAGTTAATAAATTGCTGAGATTTGTCGTACTCAGGCTGCTTCCAGAAAGGAGATTATTTAATAATGAGCTGACCGAAGGTTGAGTATTGGATCCGGTGAGATTGCCAATAAGATTGGTGAGGGTACCTGATGTCGTTCCACCGAATAAGCCGCCCAGTAAGCTCTTCGTTTGGGTTTCGACGGTTAAAACAGGACTCACTTTTGTTTTTATCAAGCTTAAAAGTTTAGAAGCCATAACCGTTCCTTGTGTAATATTTTTGAAATGCGCTATTTTTGTTTTTAAAGCGCCTTTGTTTTAATCTATTTCTATACACTTGTAAAAGATGGACGGTTAAGTCGTGTGGGGACTGAGAGGAATAGCCTATCTGTTGCCATGTTTACCAAATTTAAATAATTTAAAAATAAAGATTTAATTAAAAATACCATTGGTCATATTTTGAATTAATGCGATTAACGGTCATTGAAACCATCCTGAAAACCGTATTTATAAAATGAGATTGAATTTGGAAAAAAATTTCAGAATATGAAAATTTTGTGAAAAATAAATAAATATTGTATAACAGAGATGGCGCAAAATTTTCTGCATCTATTGATTATTGATATAAGAGTATAAAAATGGAACTGGATCGTTTCGATAAACATATTCTAGAAATATTGACCCATGAAGATGTCAATCTGAATGAACTGTCCGAGCGGGTGAATTTATCTGTGAGTTCGGTGCATCGCAGGATCAAACACTTAATCGATCATAATATTATCAGTGGCTTAAAACGTGAAATCAATTACCAAAAATTAGGTTTCAGTCTGCATGTGCTGTTGCAGGTATCCTTAAGCAAACATGATAGTGATACTTTTGCTAAATTTCTGGAAGAACTGGAAAGTATTCCCGAAGTGATTAATGCCTTTTTGGTCACCGGTCAGTCTGCGGACTTTATTGTCGAAGTCGTGGCGCGGGATATGGAAAATTATAGTGAAATCCTGCTCAAGCGGATTGGAAAAATTGAGCATGTGGTTGCACTGCATTCCAGCTTTGTCATTAAAGAATATAATGTCTTTAACTGTAGCGGATTACTCAATAAAGTTTAATCAAAGGCGAGGGTGAGAGACAGCCATAAAAAACGCACCCTAAGGTGCGTTTTTTGAATCAAAATATTTAAGCATCGAGTTCTGCTAAAACGGCATCTGAGAATTCAACGTTGGTATACACGTTTTGTACATCATCCAGATCTTCAAGCATATCAATCATTCTCATGATTTTTTTTGCTTGATCGATGTCGGTGATTTCTGCTTTGGTTGAAGGACTCATCACCACTTCAGCATTGTCAGATTTTAAACCTGCAGCAGTTAAAGCATCTTGAACATCACCGAAAGCTTCAGGTGTAGTAATCACCAGGATTTCATCTTCAGTGACTTCGATGTCTTCCGCACCTGCTTCTAATGCCACTTCCATGATTTGATCTTCCAAAGAAACATCTTCAAAAGTAATCTCGCCACGTTTCGTGAACAGGAATGCCACCGAACCGTTAGTGCCTAGGTTACCATCAGTTTTAGAGAAGCAATGACGTACGTCAGGCACAGTACGGTTCAAGTTGTCAGTCATGGTTTCAACAATAACCGCAACACCACCTACACCATAACCTTCGTAGGTCACTTCTTTCAGGTCGTCGTTATCTTCGCCACCAGCACCACGTTGAATGGCACGGTTGATCACGTCACGTGTCATATTCACTGATAATGCTTTTTCAACCACAGCACGTAGACGAGGGTTGCTTGCAGTATCTGGACCACCAAGCTTTGCAGCAGTGGTTAATTCACGAATGTATTTGGTAAAAACTTTACCACGACTCGCATCTTGTTTTGCTTTGCGATGCTTAATATTGGCCCACTTGGAATGACCCGCCATGCGAACTATGCTCCTTGTAGATTGGCTGTATGCCTATCAGAATGCCGAAATTCTACCATAAGCGTTTTTTTAAAAAAAAGTGCCTGGATTTGAGATTTCAGGATAAAAACAAAAAAAGTGCAATATCGAGGAAAAATAGAAAGAGGATACAGGGATTTATAATTCTATTGATACATTGATATGGACAAATGACTTGGACATAAACAGCCGAATCGCTGATTATGTCCGTGCTTTTCTTTTTTAAAAGCTTATTCTGGAATAACGATATCCAGACCAACCTTATCTTTATACAGTTGTTTGATCAAAGCCAGGTCATGCGCAAGGTCTGTCGGATAGATCTTGCCAAGAATGCCACCTTGCTTGGTTCTGGAATTGGCGTATAACAACACGATCGGTACATTGGCAGCCTTGGCAATATGCCAGAAACCGGTACGGATCGGTTTGCGTGCCTCACCCTGTTTGGCTCGTGTCGCTTCGGGAGCAATGACCAGATTGAACTTTTCATTGTTCTGAAAATGTTCCACCATCTGGGTCACGATATCTTTACTGGCCTTGCGGTCAACCGGAATACCACCAACAGCGTTTAATAGCGGTTTGAAAGGTCCTTTAAATAATTCTTTTTTGATTAAGGTATGAACCTTGAGGTCGTAAATCTGGAACAGAGCAATTGACAGTACCGCATCCATCATTGAGGTATGTTCAAATCCAATAATAACCTGTTTATCTTCAAGCACATCTGGTTCGACATGATATTGCCAACCTGCAAGTTTAAATGCAGATTCGCCAAGGAATTTATTTAGCATAAGTACGGAGAAGTAAAAGCTGTATGTAGAGAACTGCATAATTTCATCTTGTTCGCCCATACAGTCAATAGGCTTTCCAATAAAATCAGCGAATAATGTAAAAATCTATGATTTATTCATCTTTTTAAGCTGCAAGATTAAGAGTTAATATATATAAATAAAACAATATTAAGATCTTAAAAATATCATTAGATACAAAAAAAGTCTTAAAATGATGAAAAAATGACTATCCAGAGCACATTTTAGTTATTAGACTTTTGTCGAAGAAGAAGACTGATACAGGTCTTTTCTATTTTCTTATTCTTTCTACTCTGAGATTGAAAAGTATGACGTACATGACAGCCTTCGTAGTCTCCCTATTGATTTTTGCGCTTATAATTGTATGGTCTTTGATCGAAATTAAGCAAGATTTACATAAAGACGAAGAAATGAAGTCTGAATTCTAGTCATTCTATCTTCTTTAGCTCACGGCTATTCATTTAACATTCGTGTCTGAGCAATAAAGAATTTTGATACCTTATAGATATACTAAGACCTTAAATCTATCAGTTTTACGCTTAGTAAACCGGATTAAATTCAAGATACAGGCTCATTTATCTTAAATGATGCAGCATGTATCTCATTTTTCTATATGCCTCCTATACTGAAGTCTTAAGTAACTGAATTTTGACTAAGACAAGTCGCCCATGATTGCTGCCTAAATGTTCAAGCAGTTATAAAAGCACTTGTCTTTCCAAAAAATCTTAGCTAGTATTCATGACGCCTGAACTTATTGATAAATAAAGTTTTCAGCATATAGGGCCTATAGCTCAGTTGGTTAGAGCAGCGGACTCATAATCCGTTGGTCGACAGTTCAAGTCTGTCTGGGCCCACCACATTCAACCTCGTAAGCCTTTGGTTTATGGGGTTTTTTGTTGCCTGAAGATTCTAGACCACCGGATTTTCATAGACCATATGTGGTCCATTTGTTCGATAATCCGATGGGCTAAACTCAAATATCAGAAAATACAGCGCCCATTTTCATTTCACTATATTCTCACTTTCGATGTGAGTATCGTAATTGATGAATAAAAAACGATCATAAAGATTGATCATCAAGTTTCGCTATGAGCAGAGAAATGAGTTTTAGTGTGGGAATGGGGAATTTATGCTTACCTGATCTTAGCCCGATGATATAGGGCTAAAACCAGTTTTGGTTGGGGAGTTTGCTTAGATATGTATATTGAGTAAGGGCCAATGGAAACTACAGCCCAGTGTAGAACTTATCGATGAATTGTCTGGTCTTGAGTACTAGCGTATTCATGAGTGTTTTACGCTCTGAAATCTTGGGACGAGTAATAGGTAGATCAGTCACATCTTCACGACTTGGCAGACGTTTGGTGTATTCATATTTACCGATCACTTGTTTGAACACTTCAGGCTTGATTGCTTCTTTTTGACAAAGCTCATCAATCGCTCGTTCCTTTTCTACATCCCAGAATTGTGCAAACGCTTCTTCTACACTTTGCCCTGTGATCATGCGTGGAATATTTTCATCCAGAAACTTTTGGATCAGTTCCTGTTTGTCGTACAGCGTATGATTATTTGCTAGTAGATCTTGCACCTGTGCGCGATATTTTTGCTTTTGTTTCTGATCGGTGTTGTTGACCGCAGATTGCAGTAAATTCAGGATATAGCCGACATTGATTGTATCTTTGTGAATGAGTTCCAGTTGGAAGTTCACATCATTCAGTACAGAAACTTTGTCTTTCGGTTGTACGACACGAGTATTGGTATAGAGGTACTTGTATTGTGAGGTATGCTTCTGAAATTCAGCTTTGTTTAAGTCAGTGTCATCCTGATCATATTCAACAAAGTTTTCCAGTTGTGCATTGATCCGCATGACTTCACGGAAAGCCTTCACATACTGCAATTGTTGCTCTTCTGTGGGCAGTTCCAGTACCTTGTCTGGGTCAGGAGCAATCTTAAGTAATTCAGCTACAGCAGCGTTGTACTTTTCCTTGATGCTTTCAAAGCTTGGAATCAATACTATCTTTTCTGCTTCAGCCTTGTTGGAAAACAGTGCTAGGGCTTTATCTGTAGCTTGTTTCAGATTACGGAAGCAGACAATGTTGCCAAATGGCTTGTCTGCATTCAGGATACGATTGGTACGTGAAAATGCTTGAATCAAACCATGATATTTGAGGTTTTTATCCACATACAGGGTATTCAAAGTCTTTGAGTCAAAACCTGTCAGGAACATATTCACGACCAAGAGGATATCGATTTCTTTTTTGCGTACCCGATTGGCAATATCTCGGTAATAGGCATAAAACTCATCACCTGAGTTAAAATTCTGTCCAAATTGAGCATTATATTTCGCAATATAGCCATCGAGTTTGTCACGATTGGATTGACTGATTCTTGTAGGGATATCAGCAGATTCTTCATCAATCAAACCATTACTATCTTCAACTTTGAGTTCTTCATTGGCTGCAAAGGAGAATATAGTTGCCACAGTGAGAGGCTTAAAGATTCGGCCTTGGGCTTCTGCTTCTTGTTGCTTTTGCTGCTGTACTTTTTCAAATAGCGCATAGTATTGATTCAGTACATCGACTGAACTTACACAGAACATGGCAGTGAAGTTCTGGTTCTTGGTTTTTATGTGGTGATTGTCGACAATATAGCGAGTGATCATCTCCAGACGTTCTGGATTGTCAAATAGTTCTTTGGTGTCTATACCTTCAACATCTTCTTCATAATTGTGACTGGTTTCGATACCGTTTGCAGTGTATTTACCTAGGTAGCTAATCTGGAAGGGTAATACATTGCCATCCCGGATTGCATCGGTAATCACATATTTATGCAGGCATTCATCAAATAGGGCATTGGTGGTCACAGCCTTGGAATCAATTTTAAGTTGGCTGTTTGTTTCAAAAATAGGTGTGCCAGTAAAGCCAAACATTTGTGCATGGTTGAAAAAGCGTTTGATATTACGATGCGTATCACCAAATTGACTACGATGACATTCATCAAAAATAATCACGACTTTCTTGTCTTTCAGATAGGCAATTTTATCTGCATAGCGATCCGAACTAATCGCAATATTGAGCTTCTGTAAGGTCGTTACAATGAGCTTGTCATGTTTCTGACCCAATTGATTGACCAAAGTATTGGTATTCTTGGTGGTATCAACACTATCCTTTTTGAAAGCATTGAACTCTCGCACAGTTTGCGTGTCCAGATCACTACGATCCACTACAAATAGCACTTTTTCTACTTCAGGCAAGCGCATGATCAATTGACTGGCTTTGAATGAAGTTAAAGTTTTACCTGAACCTGTAGTATGCCAAATATAGCCATGAGTTTTGGCTGTTTGTACACGCTGAATAATTTGCTGTACTGCATAAATCTGGTAGGGGCGAAGTACCATTAAGCGCTTTTCTGCCTCCAGAATCACCATGTATTCAGTCAGCATCTGAGTAATATGCGAGTGGTTCAGAAAGGTATCAGCAAAAGCATCGATTTTGTGGACATGCTTGTTGTCAAAGTTTGCCCAAGGAAAGGTAAATTCGAAGTTATTTGTCCCTGTGGCATAGTAATGCGTATGGTCACGATTACTGATCACAAAAAGCTGAATATAGTTGAATAAACCTGTACCACTGCCATAGGCTGCTTTGGCATAGCGCTGCGTTTGATTGAATGCTTCAGGGAGTTCCACACCAGCACGTTTCAGTTCAATTTGAACTAATGGTAGGCCATTAATCAGCAGGGTAACGTCAAAGCGACTGGTATGCCCATTGATACTGGAATGATCAATCGCAATTTGATGTGTTACTTGGTAAATGTTCTTACTTGCGTCCGAGAACAGAAAGTCGATATGTCGTGTTGAACCATCATCAAAGGTCACTGGAAAGCGATGACGTAGCACTTTGGCACAATTGAAACTATTGCCAGCTTTCAGATGATTGAGAATCTGTCCCCATTCATTTTCAGACAGTACAGAAAGCCCATTGGCTTGCTCAATCTGGGTTTTGAGATTGATCAGGAGCTGCTTTTCATCTTTTACATCAACTTGACGATAGCCTAAGGTCTTTAAGTGCTGAATCAATTCATTTTCAAGTTGTTCTTCGCTTTGTACTGACATTTACCGCTTTACCCCCACAATTTCATTTATTCTTGAATTACACGCTCAACTTGGTTTTGTTGCCATGTTTCATAAGTCAGATGGTTGGTCGAATCTTTCCATTCTTTACGACCATTACATGCTCTTCCCAAAATGACTGCGCCTGCTGCTGATGGACTTGAAAATAAATAGTCTTGATTGAACGTATAGGTATTTGGATCAATGATGTTATTTTCAAACAACTGTGGTCGAAGGTTCTTCATATAGTTGTGTGTAGGTTGACTGACATCTCTACGTACTTGGGAGCCTTTGAGTACATAGAACTCACCATCAATGATTTTTGCTTTGGCTTGAATATCTCTAGCGGATAGGTAGAAATCTGCTTCTGTGTTGAAGCTCTCCACTGAAGCAGGAGCAATACTATGTACTTTTGGCTGTTCACTTGGATATTTCATTTCCTTGAGGAATGTATACCCAAGGGCAGGGAGAACCACTTGTATTTGTTCCAGAAAGTATTCCATATCCGCTGTATCTGATTCTGGTAGGCGATTGTAGAGGTGTGCTGTGCCATTTTTGAGTAGGCATTGTCCGCTACGCTTCGCAATATCAATCAAGCGACTTTCAAGGTACTTAATATGGGTCTTGGTGATATTTTGGTCTTTACCCGTGACCAGACATACTTTTTCCCAGAAGTCCTTTCCACCTGCGTCTTCAGTACGGTTATGCTGTTTCAAACGGTTAGCGACATCATCTGATTCACCAATATAAACGCTTGGTAAGGAGTCTTCGGGATCTTGACCCACAAGGAAATAGATACCAGTTCTAGCACATTCTTCTCGTTGGATGAGATCCAAGAGTTTGGTGCGTGGTGCTGAAAGAACATGACCAGTCCAGTTGATAATTTCAGCCGTCAAGATGCCATTAATCGAACCATCCACCAAAAACAGCTTGATACTTTTTCCGTGGGTCATTGTTTTCCCCCTATACAAACATTTGCTGCAACAAGCCTTTTTTCCATTGTTTGGTCTGTTCAATTTGCTGAGCTACGACTTCAATTTTTTGGTCAATGGCAGAAAGGAAGTTAGCTATTTTTGTTTGTTCTTCAAGACAAGGATATAGGATAGGCATTTCGAAGAAGTCTTTATTTGTTATATTCATTCGATCATGTCTAGCACCAGAGTTTGCGACACTTTTAACATAATCATGCCAAAAGTTACTATCGAAGAAATACTCTAGATAGGTCAAATTGCCTATTTCCACAGTGAAAATTGTATATAGTGGTGACATTACTCCCAAGCATTTTTTATTACGCTTGATTGGGCCAACAGGTGCATGAACTGAAATTCGAGGGTTATATACAAAGTCATTTATATTTACGAGATAGTAACCGCTTAGATTTGATTCTGTGACGATTTCCCTATCGAAGTAGTCACTTTGTTTGATGATTCCTTGTAGAGCTGAATTTGTCAAAACTTCCGTAACGCTTCCATCTTTATTCTTTATTGAGTTTTTATTGGCTATTTCATGGAGAAGTTTATATTCCCATTCCTCAAACTCATTTCCATCATCCGCTTTGAAACGTATCTGCTGACTAAAAAGCTTTTGCATCATGCCTTGTTTGTATTGGCTCAGGAGTTGGTGTTTTTGCGTCAATTGACTGATTTTTTCATCTACTGAGGAAAGAAAAGAGGCGATTTTGTTTTGTTCTATAAATTCAGGGATAAAAATATTAACTTTTTTTATCATTCCTCCAGTTACAAGAGGTTGGCCTGTTCCAAATACGAGTCTATTCAGATTAAATTTTATAAGTAGTCCTCGCAAATAGTCCAAACTTATATTATCTGATACTGTGAGTCTCAGAGTATTATCTGAAACAGAATATTTTCCATCTATTTGATATAAAGATCCTGCATTTGCACCAACACGTGCGATTAGAATTGATTTTCCTTCATAGTCAAAAACATTTTTATGACCAATTACACCTGTTGAACCGTAAAAAGGGAACTCTCCTGTATCACCTTTATCTTCAGATTTTCCGGATTGAATAGAAAATCCTTTCAGTTTTTCAAAAGTTGTACTTATATAGCCTGTATTAAACTCTTTGAATCGTAACTTTGGCACAGCCATTACTTCACCTCCGCAAATGGTGAATCAATACCTAACTCTTTGCAGAAATCAGCAATCACTTCATCAGTTTTTTGGCTTTGCTGTTCAAGCTCTTTGAGTTGCTGTGCAATGGCATTCAGATCAATTTCATCTTCAGCTTCAAAAGTATCGACATAGCGTGGAATATTCAGGTTGTAGTCATTGTCTTTGACTTCTTGCAGCGTAGCAACCTTGGCATATTTATCGATGTTCTGACGCTGTGTAAAGGCATCAATAATCTTATCCAAATGCTCAGGCAGTAACTTGTTTTGGTTCTTCTGCTTTTCAAAGTCATTACTAGCATCAATGAACAGAATATCACCTGTATGGGTACGATTTTTCTTGAGTACCAAGATACAGGTTGGAATAGATGTGCCATAGAAGATGTTGGCAGGTAAACCAATGATGGTATCTACCACATTCATTTTCTCAATCAAGTACTGACGAATCACACCTTCACTTGAGCCACGGAACAATACACCATGTGGAAGAACAACGGCCATCGTGCCTTGCTCATCCAATTGATGAAGCATGTGCTGAACAAAAGCCATATCCGCTTTTGAACTTGGAGCTAACTTACCATAACGGCTGAAACGCTCATCTTGTAAGTAAATAGGATCTGCTGACCATTTTGCAGAGAAAGGAGGGTTAGCTACTACTGCATCAAAGCGCATATCAATATGCTGAGGACGTGTCAGTGTATCTTCTTGCTTGATATCAAACTTGGCAAAATGTACATCATGCAAAATCATGTTCATACGTGCCAAGTTATAGGTGGTGCGGTTCATCTCTTGACCAAAGATCATATCTACGTCTTTGACTTCACGTTTAACACGTAATAGCAAAGAACCTGAACCACAGGTCGGATCATATACAGAACGTAAGCGCTCTTTGCCTTGTGTGACAATTTTGGCAAGGAGAGTAGATACAGTTTGAGGGGTATAGAATTCACCTGCTTTTTTACCTGCGCCAGAAGCAAACTCACCAATCAGGTATTCATAAGCATCACCCAAAACATCAGATTCTGAGTTACTCAAGTCAAAATCAATATTGTCCAGATGAGTGAGTACTTTACTGATTAACTCATTACGGTCATTGGCGTTATTACCCAACTTGGTTGAGTTGATATCAAGGTCTTCAAATAGGTTAGCAAAGTCATCTTCAGACTCAGCACCTAATGTACTGCGCTCAATCGCTCTTAGTGTTTCGGCCAAGTCATCCAGAATAAATTGATTTTGACGACCACGTTCTGCAAGGGTATGAAAAAGTTGACTAGGAGATAGGGCATAACCCACTTCATCTACCGAGTTTTCTTTGATGCCTTCGATCAATTCTGCATGGTCAGGATTGCTTTCATCCAACTCATTGTACTTTTCCGCCATGCCTTCATCTTTCAGAAGCTCATTGGCAAAGGTAATTGCTTTCTCAGACAAGTATTTGAAGAAAATGAAACCAAGGATGTAGTCACGAAACTCATCAGCACCCATTTTTCCACGTAAATCATTGGCAATATTCCAAAGCTGTCTTTGTAGTTGTTGCAATTGAACCTGGGTCATCTTGAACCTTATTAAAATATGAAGCAAATTGTGGTTAGTTTACCGATAAATACTATTTTTATCATGTAATAAAAAGAGTATTGCGACAGATTTTGGCGTATAGGTATAGCCTATTCAGCTTTTTATTCATAGCTGTAAGAAACCGTATTTCTTGAAGATATTATTTATGTGGTCTGAAGCCAAAGGAGTGACCATGAAAAAATATTATCCAGAACTTGAGTCAGTGTCAGATGTATTGGAATGTATTCCGCATCATCAAACCCAATCCATAGCGAATGCTATTCGTGTCTGCAATGATATGGACAGTGATAACGTGACCAAAGTCTGTGCTGTATTGAAAGTCATCTTATAAGTAAACCATTTCCATTTTATCTATCCCAATATGCCATTCGGTGTATTGGGATTTTTTACGTCTACAGGAATCAAAACCATGCAACCACGTATTCATGACAAAATAGGCTATAACCTGATTCATACTTTTACCTGCAATAAATTGTCTGATCGTGCCGAAGGTCAACTGCACTATCAATTATGGCAACACAGTGAAGATCAGTCTTTTGGTATTGCACTAAGCAAGAATGAATCTACAGGAGGCTTTAGTGCAGAGCTGATCAAAGTCGATGACATTATTCAAATGCTTGGTAAGTTATATCAAGAAGGCAAGCCTTTCCATGCTACCGCATTGAAATCACTGTTCATTGGTAAGTCAGTCAATAACTCAAGTTTTTTGGGGGCTGTACTGGTCGATCAGAAAGTGATTCATACCCATCCACAAACTGCACGTTTGTTGGAAGTCAATGAAGACTATGAACTCTGGTCAATTGGTCTGGAAAGCCATCTGAAAGCAGGGCAAGAAGATATCGATTCATCTCACGCTGATAAAACTACTGGACTGAAATCCACAAAAAAGCGTCAGCATAAAACTGCTGAAAAAGTTGAATCTACTTCAATGGATGAGGGTAGTGAAGATGCAATTGATCAAGAGTAAAGCAGATATCCAGAAAGTGCATGAACAGCCCATAGCTCATGCCATTCTTGAAACGATGCAAATCCTTGAGCATCAGTATGAAGAACCTTATCAAGCCACCCTACATGGGTGGTTTGTTGTTTGTGAAGATGAGCAAGACCTGATTCAGCCTTTTGAAAATCTTAGCTTCAGTCTTTCTGAAAAGCTGAACATGGGAGAGATTGAATTTGTTGAAAAGAAGAAGGATTGGTTTGAGATCTACATCATGCTTAACGACAATGAAGGCATTTTGGTCTATGTTCCGAAAGCCATTTTTGAACAACATCAACTACAAGTGATGTAGACCTGTAACACCACTCCTGACGTAGCAACCTCACTATTAACTTTAATCTGAGCGAATTTTATGACAAAGCGAAACTTATTTGCTTTAGGCCAAGTCATGTCTACACCGAATGCACTTCGCTTCGCTGAAGCTGAAAACATTGACTTATTGGCATTACTTGCAAGACATCATCAGGGAGATTGGGGTGATGTGTGTGAAGAAGATCGGGAATCCAATGAAGAAGCTTTACTGATGCAATTACGCATCCTATCCAGCTACAACTTTTCCAAGGATAAAATCTGGATCATAACCGAAGCTGATCGATCAGTAACCACGATTTTACTGCCCAGTGACTATTGACCGTAGCACGTACCGTAAAATGAACCGTAAAGCTTTTCGGCTTTACGGTATTTTTTTCTTTTTCTTCTGTTGGTAAGGCTTGATAGATGTTCAGGATAAGCAGTTTAAGGGTCTACTAGTCCTTGGGTCTGCCTATTTCGAGATTTCACTAGAAATGATTTTTTTAGTTCTATTTTTGCGAGTGTAATATCCAATCTTTGTGTTGGGTGACTTCAGAATTTTATACTTGAACTGGGACATTTGGGTTTTATTCTGTTCAAAAAAACCTCTTAGATAACAGTTAAATGTCTTTCTGCTGATATAGAAATTACCCTCGACCATTTCATACTTATTCTGTACTGAGTATTTTGTGCTTCGAGGTTTATCTCGATTCACCTCATACTTATGACTAAATTTTTGGATAAACCGTTGATATAGTTCGCCAGAATTTTTGAATCCATCAGTATTCAGAATATCAGCCATGAATATATAAAATTCTTGATCACTCGTTTTTTTCTTTTCCTTGAAATTTTGATTAAACGGAAGAATGAAGCCATGTCTGTCATAAGATCTAGTGACGAGTTTATGCAAGAACTCTGAATCAATTACAGAGCTATTAAATGGTTTTGAAACTTGTGCATAGGGATGATCTATTTTGAACTGACTTAAGTAGTAATACGCCTGTCTTTGATTTTTAATGCGTTTTCCGCAATATGGGTTTAAGCACTGATTAATCGAAAGAATATCATCGCCATGAGCCTGACACGGGATTGCAAGTTCGATTAAATGTTTTGCTGTTAATCGATTGCTGAATACTAGGTCAATATTCTGATTCAAAATATTGAAGACATGCTTTGGAATTGCCATAAGAATAAATATAGCTATAAATAATAAGTAATTATATATCTTATATTGTTGATAATAAAATAATAATTGTAATTAAATAACAATCTGCAAAACGTTTTTTGAAATAAGTGATTGATTGATAGACTGTACTTGTTCCAAACAACCATTACGGGAATTTCAATGAACAAGTTAAATGTACTTACACCACATCGAGACAAACCTGAACTAACTGTTGATCAAATAAATGAACTGTTATATGAGGCTGGTCATTCCCCATCTACCTACGACGTAGAGGAGGAAAGAAATGTCCGCATTCATTTTTTGAGTCATCGGAAAAAATTTCTTCTGGGACTCGACGATGAGTATGAGGAAGAAGAGGAAGAGGAAGAGGAAGATTTTCTCACGCATCAGGTTCCTACAGATTTTTGATGCTTTATAGCTGATCTACACATAGTCCATTTTGAACAGCCGTGATTATGCGTCCGGCTTTCAAGACTGGGAGCATATATTCTTTAAAAATTTATTCTGAACTAACGTCACTCAATGAGTTACTGAATCTGCGTTTAATTCGAAATGACGTAGATATTATTTATTTGATTTAGAAAAGGTTTTAAATCAACTCTCTATTCAGACAAAGGAGTAAAGATATGAATATTAAGGTTAATCGTCATACCCTAAAAAACTCACAGAATTTTCATCATTCTCTACAAGGTCTATCCATGGATGCTTACACATTGCCATTGGATAAATCAAAACATGAATATTCGGTAGAGGGATGTAAAGGCTTAAGAGTGATTGTTTCTACCCAGAGTAAAACATTTTTGTTTCGTTTTAATTTTGATGGTGTGAAAAAATCATTAAAGGTAGGTAAATATCCAATAATGTCATTGGATGAAGCTATCGAGGTGGCTAATGGTTATCAGCGATTGTTGGCCAAAGGGATTAATCCATGTGCTGAGAAAGAGCGTATAGCTTCAATCCCTACTTTGACAGACTTCATGCTACAAACTTATTTACCTTTAGCAAAACAAAATAAAAAATCTTGGAAAGATGACGAATCAAGATTTCGGAATCATTTACAGGACTCTATCGGATCAGAGCTCATTAATTCAATTTCTACTGCTGTGCTTTCAGATGTACTACTGGCTGTCAAAAATAAAGAGCGTGCCAATGCAACAGTTAACCGTACGCGAGCTTTAATGAGTAGTATTTTTAGTTTAGCTTTTGAACGGGAGTTAATTGACACCAATCCAATGCTACGGGTGAAAAAGTATACGGAGCAAAATCAGATTGAACGATACTTAAGTGATGATGAGTTAGAACGTTTACTGGATGTTCTGGAAAACTATCATAAGTATGGTATCAAGAATCAGATTATTGTCAGTATTGTTGAAATGCTGCTACTCACGGGTGCTAGGAAAGGAGAGGTGTTAAACCTTAAATGGACTGATCTGGACTTACCAAAAGGACTATGGAAACTGAATGAAAATAAATCTGGGAAACCACGAATTATTCAGCTAAATACGAAAACGCAGCAAATCATTCGCACTATGTCACGTAAATATGATTATGTTTTTGCCAATCCAGTCTCTGGAAAGCCATTCAACGATATTCGTAAATGCTTTGACGCTATTTTGAAGGCTGCAAATATTGAAAAATTCCGTATTCATGATTTGCGGCACAACTTTGCCAGTATGGCCGTAAATAGTGGTTATGATATTTACCTAGTCCAACATCTGTTAGGTCATGCATCTCCCTTAACCACCCAGCGCTATGCACATATGCGACAGGATACTTTGCGCGAAGCATCCGAAAAACTGTCTATGCATATAGATAAAGCCCGTCCCAAAGCACTGCTATAACAAACACGTTTATTCCTTCACTCATTCTTTCTTTTTACATAAAGGACATACCTTGGTCGGTATGTCCTAAGGATAACTCATGTCAGAAATTTGCTATAACTTAGAATCAGGACAATATTTAAGCTCACTTGAGCTCGAAATTGATCGAGATGTAACTACACTTTTGATTGCTCCAACAGGAGTAGGAAAAACCACATTCACGATGGAGGACTTAAGTAAACAATATAAGACGATTCTTATGATTGTACCAACTCAAGCAAAAGTACAAGAACTCCAGAATGCTTATTCAGAGAGTAAACATGGCCAAAAATATAAATTTTTCTACGCAGATTATTCTCCGAATAACTCGCTGGAAAAGTTCAAAGGAGTCATTGTAGCGACCTATGATAAATTTGAAAAAATACGAGAATTGCTTCCGAAGAATAAACTAGAAGATACACTTCTGGTGATTGATGAATGCCATAAATTATATTCATCTGGATCATTTCGTGATGAAGCGTTAATGCCCATCATTAAGGTAATGCACGATAAAAGTTTCCCAAGTATTTTGTTGTTGACAGCAACCTTTACACCAGAGTTATTTAGTCAATTAGAAGTTGAGATCAATCATACGGTTCATGTTAAACAGAGTAATCCGATTAGTAGGCAGATTGAATTACGCTATTTGTCGAAAGGTGACCAATATACCTATATTCAATTTATCATTGATCGCTTAACAGCCGTAAAGAAGGATAAGGCAGATAATAGAAAGAAAACTATTATCGTTCGTCTTAATTCACGCGAAAAATGTGAAAAATCAGCTTTGTTCTTTGAAACACAGTACAAGTGTAAGTGTTTGGTGGTGCATAGTAAAAATAAAGAAGATATTCAAGTAGATAAAATGTTTAAGCAACAGAAGATTTCAAATGTTATTGACATTGTTTTTACGACTTCAATTATGGATGAAGCTGTGAATTTAAATAATGATGAAGTCGAATTAGATTCAATGATTCTTGTTGGTAAACAGGCACATCCAGAAGAGGTTGTACAATTTCTTGGTCGATTACGACAGGCTAGTATTCCTTGTTTTATTCTGATGCATACTCCTATTAAAAGAGGAAAAGAATCTGTACAAAAGATGCATGAAAAACATTTAAGGAGTCTGGAAAACTATTTAAGCCGAGTATCTCAAGTGGCAGAACTCACTTCTGGATTAATCGATGATATCAGTATCAGCTTCGATGAAGATATCAAAAAAATGAATATATATGAAAAGATAAAAAGGTTAAATGAGACTTTCAAAGACTTATTTGATTGCAAACTATTTATTGTCTGCGATGGCAAGGCTCAACGGAATTATGCGAGTCTTGTTGCTAACTCGTACCGTAGAGACAGTGCCAAATGTTACCAAGAATTCAAGTACCTAAAATGGCGAATCAAGCAGCTTTTACCTTCATGTAATGTTCGTGATTTTGAGGATGCAAGCACAGTTACATCCTCTCAAATTGAACTATTCTTTCATGAACAGCAAGAACTATCCGATAAGGCTTATCAAGAATGTATCGAAGATGCACTATATATTTTTTTACGCTCTTCGAATGATCCGACCTTTGAAGATATTAAAGATCGTGCGGAGGACTTGATTAAAAAGGTAAAAGACGATGAAGATTTTTTATTGAATAGAGCCTACAAATATAAGGTTAAACATGCGAAAGAAACGGCAAATGTCTTAGCGCACATTATACGATTAGCTTGTCATATCTCCAACATTTCAGACATTAAGAGTATTTTGCAGAAAAAAGAATATGAAAGGGTTATTGCAGTAGGCAATGCCTATGCAAGCAATTTATTTGTGATTGAGATGACCAAAAAAATAGTCTCCTCTCATAAAAAGAATCTGGGTGGTACGCATAAAATTACTCCTTCTAGAGCTCAGTCATTACTTATTCAGTCGATTAAATCTGTGCAAAAAAATAGTCACATTCCCATGAAAACGATTATTAAGCAAAAACTGATTCAAGGTCTTCAGTATGACTATGAGAGGGGAGATATCAATGTTACTGAAACTAAAGCTTTAAACTATATAGCGAAATATTTTTATGTTGAAGATAAAAATAGAAAGCAAGCGGCCAAACGATATCTCAATGTTCTGGGTGTAGGAGTTGGAGGATATGACTATGTGAGCTTAAGTAAATACTCTTTACTTGATGAGGCTACAGTTGCAACAATACATATCAAAGGATGTGAGTACGACAACTATACAGGCAGTGTCATAGTTAATTCAGAAAAGAATGAACGTAAGCAAAAGAAAATGCTCACTGCTTTATATGAGGATTTAGATCCTGTTGCTTAAAGTTCTTACCTAGTACAACATCGTTACATAAGCTTCCCCCTATTTTGCAACATGAACCCCAGTTAAAATCGTCTCTTCGTTATATTTTCTTCTGATGAAATAACTCATTAAAAGTATTTGAACAGCGGTGATGATTGCAACTGGTAAGAGGGGGGAGTTTTGTTTATGGGTGAGTTATTTCAGAATTAGATTGAAAAATATAGCGCTGTTGGATTCGCCTAGGGGGGATTTTTGTTAAAGTAAAATTTTCAGTGGGTGCGTTAGTTAAAGTAAAGAAATAATTTTGGGCAGCAATTCAACATGGCTGATAGGGTACGATAAAAACGTATTACGGTCATCAGCCTTGCAAAGTAAACATGAATGGTCTTTGTGGTCTATCAATAAAACCTTACATTTCTGTGGTCTATCTTTGTGGTCAAAGTTCAGTTTGCGGTCTTCTTGCGGTTTTTGTCACGTTTTTGCTTAGATGTAGGTCTTATTTTTCTTATACTTATTCATTTCCTATTACTGAAGAATTTCGTCAATATTTATATGAAGTAATTATTTTTCTTACACTTAGCGGTAATGCTTGCGGTACTATTGATTTTATTCAGGTTTTATATTTTGATTAAATTTAAGTTATTGAATATATTGATTAATTTATGTTTTGTTGTCTTCTCTCATAATCCGTTGGTCGACAGTTCAAGTCTGTCTGGGCCCACCATATAAAACAACCCCTTACGTGCATTAATCGTAAGGGGTTTTTTGTTTTTGGATATTATGAAATCTGAAGTAAGCAATTCACTTAATTGATCGTCGTTCTTATCTCGAAGGACTTAAAATGGGTTGCCTCCACTGATAATGAACTTTTCTAGTTTGCCTTTCAATAAAGATTCTTCGTTACCAGCTTAATAAAAAAGCATCTCCCTCAGATATTACTTTTGTTATCTAAATTCCATAAACATCTTCTTTAATCAAAAAAAAAGTTCATATTTATGAAATAATTGTGATGTAGTTCAAAGAATATCTGCAAAAAAAGTGAAAAGTAGATGAAATGCATTTTACAACTGAAAAAATTATGCTAATTAATATGAGATGATTTTTTAGTCAAAAATCATGATGTTTCAGGACGGAATATCTTAAGAAGCGTATTAAAAAAATGATTAAACAGGAGTTTCAATGATGCTTCAGCTTTTAAGAAAATTGTTTTGTTTGCATATTTATGAGTATGAGCAAATGCAAGAGATCGGGGAACACAGGGAGTGTCGTAAGTGCGGTACGAATAAGGATTAAAGTTTTTGCAAGAAAAGTGAGCAATGGCTCACTTTTTTTATGCTTGTTATGGGCTAATTTCCGTTAAAATTAAAGGGAAATTTCATCACGATGAACAGGCATATGAGTAAAGATTTTCATGCAGATACCTATATCGTAGACAGCAAGCTGGCAGATACGCTGCACTGGCTCAGCCTGCATCAAGATAGTTATGACTCCTTTAGTTATGATGCAGTCACGCAAGCGCTGATGGTGCATCATGCTAATGGAGTAGATCAAATCCGAGTCGGAGATTATCTGAATACCCGTTATGGTATTTTAATTACTGCACATAACTTTTCTGCAAGTTCATCAAGTTAAACAGTTGTTAGCTTGCCATGGCATCTGTAGCCAGACTGCGAACACTCGGTTTTGGCTGTTCTGCAACTAAACCTAATTTTGCAAAAAGTTGCTGATCTCGACCTTGGGATGTATTAGGGGTCGTCAGCAGTTTTTCACCAGAGAAAATAGAATTGGCACCAGCCATAAATGCCAAAGCCTGATCCGAATCGCTTAAGGATTCACGCCCTGCAGAAAGGCGAATATAGCTTTTAGGCATCAACAACCGTGCTACTGCAATGGTACGAATCCACTCAATCACATCCAGTTTTTCTACATCTGCCATCGGTGTACCTTCAATCGGCACTAACATATTAATCGGCACAGATTCAGGATGAATTACCAGAGTTGCAAGCTCATATAACAAACCAATCCGGTCATCACGACTTTCGCCCAGACCCACAATACCGCCACTACAGACTTTCATACCAGCTTGACGCACATGATCCAGAGTATCCAGACGATCATCAAAGCTACGCGTGCTGATGATATGTGAATAGTATTCACGAGAAGTGTCCAGATTATGGTTGTAATAATCCAGTCCTGCATCTTTCAAGCGTTCAGCCTGTGATCCATTTAGCATCCCCAGTGTCATGCAGGTTTCCAGACCGAGTGCTTTAACTTCACGTACCATTTCCAGCACATAAGGCATATCGCGTTCATGCGGGTTGCGCCATGCAGCCCCCATACAAAAGCGTGAACTGCCTGATGCCAGCGCCTGTTTGGCTTCCTGAATCACTTTATCGACTGCAATGCGTTTTTCAGCTTCCAGTTTGGAATCATAATGCGCTGATTGTGAACAGTATTTACAGTCTTCAGGACATTTACCGGTTTTAATCGAAAGCAGGGTGCTCACCTGAACGGTATTCGCAGTGAAATGTTCACGATGAACCTGTTGCGCCTGGAACACTAAATCCATTAAAGGCTGTTGATATAGAGCTTGTATTTCTTCACGTGACCAATCATTACGTACCGCATCACTACTGTTCATCTCTTTCCCTATCTGTGCTTATTTATCATTCGGTTCATCTTAATAAAAATAAGCTTTTGCTTCACTAGCAAAATATGACCTTATATAAATGGCAAAGCCCACACGAGGTGAGCTTATTTTTTCAGTTGCCAGATTATTTATTACTGTGATTTCCATGAATATCCTGGCCATGCAGATCACTACGGTGCTGCTTGTTAAACACGCGCTGATCCTGTTCATGCTGATTGTTTTTTGGGGAATTAATCGGGCCATGTTGCGGCTGCTGTTGTTGTTGCTTCTGCTGGTCATGCTGAAGCTGCTCAAGCAGTTCTTGATTTGGATTTTTTGATGACATCATCTTTCCTCCACTTCATTTCTGACTATTTTTATTTATGCCATAGTCTGAAACACGGGTGTGTAAGGCTTTTAAGTGAAACTGTGAATCTAGGTAAAGTTGAAATATATTTCAATAGTGAGAGAAAATTAGCTGGATTTTGCCAGTTGTTCTTGAACGGCCCAATCGATATGTACCTGCACAATTTCATCATGCTGATTACGCTGTTGCTGAAGAGCCTGAATAATCTGCCCATCAAAGGGCGCATTGCCCAAACCAATGGCGACATTGCGCATAAAGCTTTGATAACCTGTACGACGCATCGGGCTGCCTTCAGTCGCACTTAAAAAGGTGGCTTCATCCCATTGCCATAAATCCAGTAAACTCATCTGATCCAGACCATGACGCGGATGAAAATCCTCTATCGAGGTGACTTGGGCAAAACTGTTCCAGGGACAAATCAGTTGGCAGTCATCACAACCAAAAACACGGTTGCCAATTCCGCGTCGTAAATCTTCTGGAATAATGCCTTTATATTCGATCGTCAGATAGGCGATACAGCGTCGTGCATCCAGCATGTACGGTTCGACAATCGCTTGAGTCGGACAGATGTCGATACAGGCGGTACAGGAGCCACAATGTTTAGTCGCGGGTTCATCAAAGGGCAGTTCGAGTGAAGTAAACAGTTCACCCAAAACAAAGAATGAGCCTGATGTTTTATGAATCAGCAAGGTATGTTTCCCTGTCCAGCCCATACCGGCAGTTTCAGCCAGCGATTTTTCAAAAATGGGCGCAGAATCGGCAAATGGGCGTGATTCAAAATCTCCGACTTTTTCCCGGATTTTTGTCGCCAGAGTTTTCAGGCGACCCCGCATGGTTTTGTGATAATCTCGGCCACGGGCATAACGCGCGATAATGGCAGAGTTGGGTGCATAAGAGATATAACGTGGTTCTGGTACCTCGACCAGATAATCCATACGCACACAGATAATGCTGCGTGTGCCGGGAACTAGCAAAGTGGGATTGGCACGTTTTTCCAAATTCTCTTCCAGAAACTTCATGTCACCATGATAACCACGATCCAGATATTCCTGTAAGCGTGCTAATTCTGCTTGAGCATCCGGTTTGGCAATGACACAATCAGAAAAACCCAATTCTAAAGCCTGCGCTTTAATCCATGCTTTTAGCTCAGCTGGATCTTGTTGATAAACTTTAATTTGCGCTTGAGAATCGGGAGTTGCCATAAACCAAAGACAGGGAATAAGAAATGCAGCAACAAGTTTACCATAGCCGTGATCTACAAGCATGGGAGCAGCGCTGGTTTCAACAGCAAAATAGTTCCTACGGTTTAATGCAACAAGTCGCCTGGGGGATTAGTCAGCGGCTGATCACTTTATTTTCCCAGCAAAAAATAAAAAAAATCGCTGTCTGCTGTGGTCAGGGTAATAATGCCGGCGATGGCTATCTTGTGGCCAAATATCTCAAACAGGCGGGCTTCAGTGTTGATATTTATGCAGTTGAGTTGGGTAATTCCAAAGATTTAGCATCGGCTGTGCAGGAAGCTCAGCAAGCTGGCTTGCAGCCTTATTCGCATTTTGATTTTCAATCTGAATGTGAGGTCTATATCGATGCATTATTCGGAATTGGTCTGAACCGTCAGCTGGACTTTGACTGGCAAAATGTTATTCAAACGATCAATCAGCAAACTGGATTAAAAATCTCAATTGATATTCCGAGTGGATTGGATGCCAATACCGGCCAGCCTTTGCCTGTTGCGATTAAAGCTGACTACACTTTCACGGGTTTAGGGCTTAAGGCAGGACTGTTTACCGGACAAGGCAAAGAATATGCGGGCAAGATCGAACTGATTTCTGCTATCCCGACAGATACTGAGCTTCAACCAATTGCTTGTCTTTCATCACATCAGATTCAATTGCCGAAGCGTGAAGCCTTTGGTCATAAAGGCAGTTATGGTCATGTCTTGGTTGTAGGTGGTCATGCCGATATGGGGGGGGCAGTGATCATGGCAGCAGAGGCAGCATTTGCTGCCGGAGCAGGTAAAGTGACGATCGTCTGTGATGCAAAACACCATACTGCGATTTTGTCACGTGCACCGAATATCATGCTGCGTGATATCAATCTTTTAACTCAGGAGCAACGCCAAGCACTGATTCAGCAGGTCGATGCAGTCTGTTTTGGCATGGGATTAGGTCGTGATTCTTGGTCAGAGCAACAATATACAGCTTGGTTTGAGCTGACTCAGCAATCTGATCTGGAGGTTGTTTTGGATGCGGATGCCTTATGGTTTCTGGCCAAGCAGCCTCAAGTTTTGAATTCCCAGACTTATGCCACACCACATCCAGGAGAAGCTGCAACTTTGCTAGCATGTAGCACTGCGGAAGTTGAAATGGATCGGATTGCAGCCATTCATGCCCTGCAACAAAAATATCAGGGACAGTGGGTGCTAAAAGGTTCAGGCAGCCTGATTCTGGAAGAAAGGCTTTACATCTGCAATGCCGGGAATGCCGGTATGGGAACTGGCGGAATGGGGGATGTGCTGGCCGGCATGATTGCCAGTCTAAAGGCGCAATTTGCGCAAAAAATTTATTTGCATGAAATTGTGACGCTGCATGCACTTGCAGGTGATGAACTGGCCAAAAATGGCGAACGTGGCTTGCAGGCACAGGATATGAAACATGCGATTTATCAGGTCGTGAATCGCTAAGGAGAATAGTGTGCCAGTCATCAAACTGAATATTTCAGGCCAAGTTCAAGGAGTCGGATACCGTTACTGGTTTGCCGAGCAGGCTCAGGCGCTTGGACTGAAAGGATATGTGAAGAACTTGAGCACAGGTGAGGTGGAGGCCGTTATTGCTGGAACAGACTCCCAACTTCAGGAAATGATTACACGAAGTTGGAAAGGGCCTGCTCGTGCAATCGTACAAGCGGTTATTCAAGAGTATCTGGAATCTGAGCTAGATGCTCAAGACTTTATAATATTGCGTTAAACCTTATCGACGACGGCTACTGACGCGACTCCGGCCGCGTGCCATACCACCCAACGCATTTAATACCGCCATTTTACTCATACTGCCTGAGGCGTGGGCATGACAAATAGCAGCAGCTAAAGCATCGGCGGCATCCTGTTGCGGTTTGATGCTGAGTTTTAGAATATTCATTACCATCATCTGCACCTGTTCTTTATCGGCAGCGCCATAACCCACTACCGACTGCTTGATCTGGCGCGCAGTATATTCAGCGACTTTCAAATCCAGATTGACCAATGCCGCAACAGCAGCACCACGAGCCTGACCGAGTTTTAAGGCAGAATCCGGATTTTGTGCCATAAAGACTTGTTCGACCGCAGCTTCAGTGGGGCCATAAAATTTTACAATACGCTCCACCCCGGCAAAGATGCGTTTTAAACGTTCAGGCATTTCTGTCGTTTCTGTTCTGATGGTGCCGGCATCAACAAAAGTCAGTTTGGAGCCGTCTTTTTCGATAATTCCGTAACCGGTTAAACGAGAACCGGGGTCAATCCCAATAATTAATGACATGCCCGCACTTTAAAAATAGAATAATGCCCATATTGTTACATAAGCGTATCAAAAAAGCTTGATCCTGATGAAGCAGTTGATTCCAGCATCCTATTATTTATTTTACTGAGATTAGATTAATTTTCATGAAATTATTTCTTATTATCCTTGCAGGCTTAATCCTAGAAGTATTTGTCTGGATTGGCGTGGGTGACCTCGTCGGGAGCATGTGGTACGTATTTTTCTGGTTTGTGGCCGCATTTTTTATTGGTATGAATCTGATCCGTAAATACTCGGCCGGTGTAATGCCACAAATGCAGCAAATGCAGATGGGACAGATGAGTGCAGATCCTGCATTAACAGGAAATTTACCTAAAATTCTGGCAGGTTTCTTTCTGCTTATTCCTGGATTGATTACCGACGTATTGGCCGTATTGATGCTCATTCCAGCGGTTCAGCAGGTTTTTAAGGCTGCCATAATGAAAGCGATGATGAAGCGTCAGCAACTCATGATGGAAAAAATGATGGGGGGCATGATGGGCGATATGGGTGGGGCACAAGGCCAGAATCCATTTGCCGAAATGATGCGTCAAATGCAGGATATGCAAAATCAGCAATCAGGTCGCGGCGATTCCACCATTATTGATGGTGAAGCACGTGAAGTGAGACCTGAGGCGAAAAAAATTGAAATGAAAGATATCAATCCGAAATAATTGTTTAGGACTTACGCACTGTTATTTATAGACTCTCTGTGGTAGCAGATGATTTTTATCGAGAATAAAGTCATCAATGAAGTTTTTGATAATTGGTCTAAATAATTTCTTCTGCCAACGATATACATTTT
>NZ_JBWZQN010000047.1:0-28469 GCF_056724605.1 Prolinoborus fasciculus
AACTTTTTTGCCAAGCTCAAGCAGTATCGTGCTATTGCCACACGCTATGATAAATTGGCTCAAAACTTCTTATCAGCGATCTACTTAGCATCAACAATCATCTCCATTAATTGATGACACGCCCTAGATTCTGAGATAAATTCATAAAAAAAGAGCGTATTTACATACGCTCTTTTTACAGCATTTTAACTTTTTTTGCTTAACTGACTGGCATTACATCATCTGATGGGCTTTTTTTTACTTATTTAGCTTCAGCAGCATCTGCTTTTTGAGTCCAGAACTCAGCCTGTTCTTCATTGCCATCTACGCCTAAACCATTGGCATAAATAAATGCAAGATCACGCATCGCCTGAACTTCGCCCCATTCCGCAGCCTGTTTTACCAAAGCAATCGATTTTTCGACGTCTTTTTCAATTACATCGCCACGACGGTAAAAACCTGCCAGCTCCAAAGTCGCAGCAGGGTGCTTCTCGATATTGGCCTTGCTTAACCAGTAATAGGCTAACTCAAAGTGAGCTTTGGATTCTTCAGGATCTTTTTCTGCTAACTCTTTGGCATAAACGGTATAACCTTCACCTAACCAGTACATTGCATCCACCAGCCCGCCGTTGGCAGCTTTCAACGCCCATTCTTCAGCAAGAATGATGTCATCATCATGCTCGCTTTGCATATACAGTTCAGCCAGTTCAAATTGCGCTTCAGCATTGCCGGCTAAGGCAAGATTGGTCAGGGCAGCAGGGGGAGAAACACGCTGGGTCATATCAACATCTCAAAAATATTGTGTGTAGACTAAAAGGTTTAAAGCAAAAAAGCCAATCCGAAAGTCAGCTTTTTAAAGAGATTGGTCAATCAAATGATTAGATCAAGCAAAGAATCCCTGAGATCGAGGCGATGAACACACAGAACATTACGATCACTTTAATTCTACTTGCCAGATAACTCAGGCTTAAGCCGACCACCAGTGCTGCAAAAGTCAGACTACCCAGCCAGTAACTGATCATATTGCTGATAGCTCCTGTACACAGGCACAGAATCAGGGCGAGTATGAGCAATACCCAACCGAGAATAGTCGCAAGTTGTGTTTTTGCAGGGTTGAGTTCTGTGTCAAAAATTTGTTTTTGATGTTTGGACATCGACGTTGCAAGCGCAAAGAAACCCAGTGAAGTTAAAGCCCAAATCAGTAAGAAAAACATCATGACTGATTCTCCTTGAGAGCAACCTTGGCTTTTTTAGGCGACAAGCCTTTATGGTTTTTCACTTTTTTAAATGAAAACCAGAACAAGATCGCAAGTACCCACATCGCCAGATCAAAAGAAGCAATGACCCATTGACCATGCATAATGGTGTTCCAGATCGCTTGACCACCCGTCATAAAGTTCACAATTGGCAGCAAGGCAAATGCAGCAGTGGCGAGCAGTAATAGTTCCAGCCAGGCCTGATGATGAGTGCGAATCATGGCATACAGTAAAGTCAGCAACCAGACAATAAAGAAGCTACGAATTTCCCAGTTCAAACGCATGTTCATGTCTGCCGGAATAAAACGGTTGGCATAGAAATAGGCAGCACAGGCAATAGGTAAACCAATAATGGCAGCGATATTGGTGACTTCCACAAGACGATATCCAAACGATTTATAACCTTGCTTCTGTTGCTGCGGTGCACGTTTAACACACCATAGAATCAAGCCGGTGGCAATCATCAAGGTGCCGACTACGCCAGACAGAAACAATAACCAGCGTAAAGCCAGATCTACGCCCCGTGCTTCATGCAGTGTGGTGAACACGTTATAGATACCATTTGCGACTGAAGGCATTTTCAGTGTGGTTTGATCCGGCTCTAAATCACCAGTCACACCATTGAAAGCAAGGCTCAGATAAATATTGCGATAAGCTACGCTGACTCCGTTTAAGGCACGAAGTTCAATTTCAGCTTTTACGGTATTTGGCTGGATGATGGTTATCGTACCCACTGAATTATTTTTCCATTCTTTTTCGGCTGTTGCCAAGATCGGAGTCAGATCGGTTAATGGTGCAGGAGGTACAGCTTGTATTTCATCACGAGAGCGGCGACCTTCACTGCGTGCAGACATTTCACCGCGCTCGCTACGATTTTCTCTCTCAGCTTGCGGTCGACGTTCTTTACTCTCACTACGGCCTTCACGGGATTCAGCTTGAATACTGGTGTTCTGAATCAAACTTTTACGTTGATCCTGAAGGAAAGCACCACGATTTTCATAAATCTGGTTTACGCCCCAGGGCATGAGGGTAAAGAGTAATAGTAATAAGCCACTGAAGGTAATCATGAGATGAAAGGGCAGGGCAAATGCCGCAGTAGCATTATGTGCATCCAACCAAGAACGCTGACCTTTGCCGGGACGGAAAGTAAAAAAATCCTTGAAAATTTTCTTATGGGTAATGACACCGCTGATGATCGCCACCAACATGAGCAGGGTCGCAATGCCGACAATCCAGCGCGCCCAGATTCTTGGCAAACCGTACAATTCAAAGTGGAAACGGTATAGGAAGGAACCGCCACGTGTTTCACGCGCTTGCAAAACTTCGCCCGTGGCGCTGTCAATCGTCACGCGGGTACCACCACGACGGGCACGCGGATCTTCGCCGGCACTACGAATAGTCAGGGTGGTGGTATTTTGGCGTGAATGGGGAAGCTGGATCGCCCAGCTGCCGGCATCCGGATGGTGCTGTTGCAGATAAGCCAGTGCAACACGGGTTTGTTCGATTTGAGTCTTTGGTGGAACTGACTGATGAAATTCCGGTTTCATCCAGACGGTAATTTCGTTCTGGAAAAAGCTTAAGGTTCCGGTCAAGAAAATCGCATATAAAAGCCAGCCTAAAATCAGACTGGCCCAAGTATGCAACCACGACATCGACTGGCGTGGACCTTCGGGTTTTGCATCTACTCTCATCTCAATTTCCTAAAAGCTTATAGGCGATATAGAGTAAAACACCGGGAATCGCGATCCCGAGCGTAGCTTTGAGCGTCTTATTCACCATAAATACCCAGATAAATGCAGCAGCATTCAAGCTAAAGCCAATCAGGGTGGCGGACATGGCTGCACTGCTTCCACTGTCGATAAAAAGCTGGGCAATCAAGATCGTTGCCAGTGTAGCCAGTAGATAACCGCCAGCACCCGCCAGAATAAAGCGATATAAAATCATCCCACGATAAGCCAGCATATTTGCTTTGACTTTATTTTTGCTTGATGGTTTCGGTGCAGTAACTGTTCCAGTCGCTATGGCTTGCATATTCGGACTATTCATCATCGAAAATTCTATTTACAAATTTATGAACTAATTAATGATAATGATAACAATTATTGTTTATATTTTAAATATGGGTTGCTGAACTATTTATATGAAAAATAAGTAAAACTGGAAGTTAGGTTAAAAAAGAGAGGGGGAAGGGAATTAAAAAAGATCAAAATGTAAGGCTTGAAAATAAAAACAGCGGCTCGAAGGCCGCTGTCTAAACTTCATTTATTCACGATTAGTCTTGCTGAATACCTGCAACTACCCAGTCCTGATTTGAACCTGCTGGTTTGGTGAAATGCCAGATTTCTGCAAACGGTTGTGGCAAGCTGTTCAAGTCTTCGCTTACCGTACCGGTAAAGCGTACGCTGACAATATATTGGCCATTGTCAGTCGATGAGTCGACAACCATCGCATTTAGATTTGAAAACTCGGCAACATCCTGATCCTGATTGCTCATGATGTCGTTATACATCGACTGATAAAGATCAGGGGTCAAGTAACGCTGAATTTCAGAAATGTTGCTTGCTGTATTCATAGACTGGATATGGTTAAAACGCTGACGCGCTACACGCAAGAATGCTGCAGGTTCAGTGCCATCCGGTAACTGGCTACCACTTTGGGTATAAGCTGCACCAAAAGGCGCGTTATTTACCGGAGCAGAACCGAACGGAGCATTGTTGCTTGACGTTTGACCACCCACATTCTGACCAAAAATATTGGTACTGTCACCACCGCGAGGTGCAGTCGGTGCCTGACCAAAAGGTGCTGTATTACCAGCACCGCTATTTGGTGCGTATGGGTTAGAAGCTACTTTTTTTTTTGCGCCCATCTTACGGAAAATGAAGAAGGCAACAGCAGCAGCAAGAAGGATCCAGATCCAGCCTGGAATACCACCTTTTTCCTCTTCGGCTTGAGCAGCCTGAGCTTCAGATGCTGCTACACTTTGATCATCCGCCAAGGCATTGGCAGCAACTGCACCAATCGCAGCACCGGCTACACCCGCGGCAACCATGCCGCCGACACCCGGACCGGATTTTTGCTGGGTTGCAGCACCGGCAACTGGCGCTTGTTGAGCAGGCGCAGCTTGACGAGGTTGTTGATAAGATTGAGTAGGTTGTGCAGAACGTTGCATGCCGTGACTTTTACCGCCACCGGCACGTTTTGCTTCAGCTGCAAAAGGCGCAACCAATAAAACTGCTGTCAAGATACCTGTGATCAAACTGCGCTGTCGAACTTCCATTCATTTTTCCTATGAGAATAAAACCTGTTTGTACAGTCTATTTATATAGGCTTTATGTGGAATTTCAATCAAAAATCTGTATTTTTTTGCTCTTTGTACGAAATGAGCCGGTTTACAGTTAATTGAGTTCATCACTCAGCGCCATTGCCTCGCTCAAGGCTTCATGTAAACGCGCAACTGCAATAATTTGCACGCCCTCGATGGATTTTTGCGGTGCATTGCCGCGAGGGACAATAATGTATTTAAAACCATGTTTAATCGCTTCTTTCAGCCGTTCCTGACCGTTCGGCACAGGGCGAATCTCTCCAGACAGTCCGACTTCCCCAAAAACCGCCAGCTGTTGCGGTAAGGCTTTGCCACGAATGCTGGAAGCGCAGGCGAGAAGTACCGCCAGATCCGAACCTGTTTCGGTGATTTTCAAACCACCGACGATATTGACATAAACATCCTGGCCGGAGGTTTGCACACCACCATGCCGATGCATGACTGCAAGGAGCATATTTAGACGGTTCTGATCCAAACCAAGCGCTACGCGTCTTGGTTGGCCATGTGCATCATCGACCAGTGCCTGAACCTCAACCAGTAGCGGGCGCGTACCTTCGCGGCTGATCATTACAATCGAACCGGGAATCGCTTCATCATAACGGCTTAAAAAGATGGCTGAAGGATTGGAAACTTCGCGCAGACCTTTATCGGTCATGCCGAACACACCGAGCTCATTGACCGCACCAAAACGGTTTTTGACCGCTCGGATCATCCGGTAACGTGAATCCGACTGGCCTTCAAAATACAGCACACAGTCCACCATATGTTCCAGTACACGTGGGCCGGCCAGTGCGCCTTCTTTGGTTACATGACCGACCAGAAACAAAGACGTGCCACTATTTTTGGCAAAACGGGTCAACAAGGCCGCTGATTCACGAATTTGTGAGACACCACCTGGTGCAGATTGCAGGGTTTCGGTGTACAGGGTTTGGATCGAGTCCAGGATTGCCACCGCAGGACTTTGCTGGGCCAGTACTTCACAAATACGTTCGACGCAGGTTTCTGCCATGACTTTGAGCTGGTCGGTCGGCAGATCCAGACGCTGGGCACGTAAAGCCACCTGAGACAAGGATTCCTCACCGGTCACATACAGGGCCGGATTTTTGGCAGATGCCATGTGTGTGGCTGTTTGTAGCAAGATGGTAGATTTACCAATCCCGGGATCACCGCCGATCAGGACCACCGACCCGGTTACCAGTCCGCCGCCCAAGACCCGGTCAAATTCGCTGATACCCGTTGGTAGACGGGTTTCATGAGAGACTGAGACCTGATTTAAAGTCGTGATGCTGGACGCCTGGCCTGCATATCCACCACCGATTTTTGGCTGGGCGCGATGCGTCACTGCCGGTGCAATGGTCACCTCAACCAGGCTGTTCCATTCCCCGCATTCAGAACACTGCCCCGACCATTTTGGATGATCGGCACCACACTGTTCACAACGATACACACTTTTTGCTTTAGCCATATTTGAAGATGTAGCGATTGAAATTGAGTGACAGCATAGCGGTGAATGCTATAGAAAACCAAGCCTTTCACCTGAAAAATCATGGTTTTTACGACAAGGCTTGTCGTTTTTATTTATGCTGATTTGAATGCTATGCGTCAACGCCGTCTATAATGCCCATCTTGTTATGCTGGAATGGAACAGATCTTGTCACAATTGCTGAAACATATTGATGCGATCGCACGTGAAAAAAACCGTGATGTGCTGTTTGTGCATTTTGATCATTATGTACATCCAGATCGGGACGCAAACTCGGTTCGCCAAATGTTGATCGGCTGGCTAGAGCAACAGGGCATTGTCTATATGCCGTGTTTAGGTGTGGATCAAACCGTCCATAGTGAAATCTACCTGGGTGGTCTTTATCTGGATGTACCTTTTGATCTGCATCATAAAACCTATCAAAAATTGAGTGGATATCTGGAAGATGAACAGGGCAATATGAAAATTAAAGGCATTCAGTTTTTTGTTTTATCTTTAGGACTAGCGTTGGAGCTTGAATCTGAGTGGGACAAGCTGGCTTGTAGTGGTTTACGTTGCTAAATTTTCATGATGAAGAAAGAATGTAGGACTTACGCATTGACGGATTTAAAAAAGTCTCAAACTACTTTATAACGTATCTGTGATCAGACGAACTAAACATGCTTCTACAGCAACTTGTACATTACCCATTTATATGGGCTTTCTCATGACAGAACCAAACTCTATTAGCTGCACACAACTTGCCGAGACTTATAATATCTCGCATGACAGTGTAAATCGCTTTTTGGAGCGTGAAGACTACACAGCTCACGATCTATATCAAGAAGCAATTCAACACATTGATAATAATAAACTTATAGTCAGTATTGATGATACTGTTTTAGATAAGCCATATAGTCAACATATGGACTTAGTTAGCTATTTTTGGTCAGGTAAACACCACCGATCCGTCAAGGGTATTAATCTCATTACCTTGTATGCGACAGATCAACATGGCAAAAATATTCCAATTAATTTTCGAATTTATGATAAGTCAGAAAGTAAAACCAAGAATGATTACTTTATGGAGATGTTAAGTGAAGTACTCGATTGGGGTGCAAAGATTCAATTCATTACAGGTGATAGTTGGTATTCATCGACTGAAAATCTAAAAACCATAAGAAAACATGGTATTCGATTTATGTTTGGTGTCGACAGTAACCGTAAGGTTTCCCCTGAAAAAGGACAATGGTTTCAACTCCGTTTATTGCCGAATTTTCATCAGGGTCAAGTGGTCTGGCTCAAAGATGTTGGCTTTGTACAATTATTTAAGACTCAGTTAAAAGAACAGCAGAGATTTTATATTGTGCATCAAGATGAAGATGATTTATTGTCCTTTGATGGTTTTTATGAATTACATTCAAGTCATTGGAAAATAGAACAATATCATCGAGTAATTAAACAGGTTTGTCATATTGAAAAGTTTCAAGTAAGACGATCTAAGCTGATTTTGAATCATATTTTCTCAGCCTTGATGGCCTATGTTGAGATACAAAAGAACCAGTTTGAGCGGATCTTTGAAAATGTATATCGTTGGCAGAAGAAATTATTTAGACCAATTATCAAGAACTTTATTGATGAATTTATTCTCGATAAGAATCATCTGCTGCCACAGAAAATCTATAAATAATAGTGCGTAAGTCCTAGAATGGAAAAGATGAAGCATAAAAAGCCACGATTAACGTGGCTTTTTACTATTTGAATTGAGTAGTTAAATAATAACTTATCAATTAATAAAGTTCACCAGATTTACGTCTTGCAATGAAGTCTTTGGATTCTTTGGCAATGACGCCAGACAGTAATAATAATGCGATTAAGTTCGGAACCGCCATCAGGCCGTTAAATGTATCGGCGAATAGCCAGACCAGATCCAGTGTTGCAATACAGCCGATAAACACTGAGGCAATATAAATAATGCGATAGGGCAAAACGAATTTTTCGCCAAGTAAATAGCTGGTACATTTTTCGCCATAGTAGCTCCAGCCCAAAATGGTGGAATAAGCGAAGAAAATGATCCCGAAAGTCACCACCCAGCCGCCAATACCAGGTAGCAGCTTGTCGAATACACCGATAGTCAGTACCGCACCGGTTTGATCTCCGAATGAATTACCGGTCATGATATAACCCATCACCAGAACAATACCGGTAATTGAACAGACAATAATGGTATCAATGAAGGTACCGGTCATAGACACCAGACCTTGACGGGCTGGATGATCGGTTTTTGCCGCTGCAGCAGCAATCGGCGCAGAACCCATGCCGGCTTCGTTGGAGAATACACCACGTGCCACACCATAACGAATCGCCGCACCAATTGCACCGCCCACTGCGGCTTCTCCAGTAAAGGCATAGGTGAAGATGATTTTAAGCGCAGGAACGACCAGTTCAAGATTATTAAAAATGATAATTAATCCCCCTGCCACATAGCCTATAGCCATAATAGGAACAATCAGTGACGCTGCTCTGGAAATCGATTTAATCCCGCCCAAAATCACCAGTGCCGAAAAGGCAGTAATAATAATACCGGTCATCCAGGTTTCGATGCCCAAGCTGTTTTGCACTGCCAATGCTACGGTATTGGACTGTACGGAGCTGCCGATCCCAAAAGAAGCCAGAGTTCCGAACAAGGCAAAAATCAGCGCCAGCCATTTCCATTTCAGACCCCGCTCGATGTAGTACATCGGACCACCGGACATTTCACCTTTCTCATTTTTGACTCGGTATTTGACTGCCAGAACACCTTCGCCATATTTGGTCGCCATACCAAACAGGGCAGTCATCCACATCCAGAACACGGCGCCCGGACCACCGAGGACACAGGCAGTGGCTACGCCGGCAATGTTACCGGTACCAATCGTGGCAGAGAGTGCGGTCATCAATGAAGCAAATTGGGAAATGTCCCCTGAATGGTCAGGGTGCTTGCCAAAGACCTGTTTGAAGGCTAGGGGCAACATGCGGAACTGCCAGAACAATAAACGGAAGGTAAGGAAAATCCCGGTACCAACAATTAGTACCAGCATATAAGGGCCCCAGACCCAGCCGCTTAAAGTTTCCATTAAACTTTGTAAATTTTGCATAAAATTCTTCTTATTGATCCATGTCTGTGTAGTTCGAGGTATTGATTAAAAAGCAATTGCTATGCCAGATACATTCATCCTGAATGCATAAATTGACTGAATAGTGTTCTATTTTTTACACAGTTTTAAAAATTTGACAAGAAATTACTGGAATATCGCAGGTCAAAAATAAAGCAGAAGTGTAACCGTAGAGCGATATAAGAAAAATAAATTAACTTCTTCAATTAATCAGGAAATACAAATGATGCAAATTTTATTTTTGTATTCAGCATTTTTTACGTTAATTTGTCGCGAGTAAAACTCAAAGTTGTAATTAATAATGTCAGAAAAATATAACAATTCGTCGGCAGAGCACGGTGAATTAAAGCGGAGTTTGTCCAATCGGCACCTACAGTTAATTGCCATTGGGGGCGCCATCGGAACCGGCCTGTTTATGGGTTCGGGTAAAACCATCAGTCTCGCAGGTCCTTCGATTCTGGTGATCTATATGATCATCGGTTTTATGGTCTTTCTGGTGATGCGTGCATTGGGTGAGTTGTTGCTCTCCAATTTACAATATAAATCATTTATTGATTTTGCCACGGATCTGATCGGGCCTTGGGCCGGATACTTTGTCGGCTGGACCTACTGGCTGTGCTGGATCACCATCGGGATCGCAGATCTGTCAGCCATTATTTACTATCTGCAATTCTTCAATAATGGCTTGCCCTTTAGCCCTGAAGAAGGCGTCATGATCAGTGTTGCCGCGATTGTGTTTATCATGGGGCTGAATCTGGTCACGGTAAAACTGTTTGGTGAAATGGAATTCTGGTTTGCCCTGGTCAAAATTATCGCCATTGTGGTGCTGATTGCTGTTGGTCTGTGGATGGTGTTTACTGGCTTTACCAATGATGTTGGTACGGTCGCATCCTTTAGTCATATCTGGGAGCATGGCGGTTTGTTCCCAACGGGTGCCATGGGCTTTCTGGCCGGTTTCCAGATTGCCATCTTTGCCTTTGTGGGGGTGGAACTGGTGGGGACTACCGCGGCTGAAACCAAAGATCCGGAAAAGAACCTGCCAAAAGCGGTGAACTCTATTCCGATCCGTATCATTATTTTCTATGTATTGGCACTGCTCATTGTGATGTCAGTAACTCCATGGAACCAGATTGACCCGAATGTTTCGCCCTTTGTAAACCTGTTCAGTCAGGCTGGCATTGCAGCGGCTGCGATTATCATGAACCTGGTGGTATTGTCCTCGGTGATGTCATCGATGAACAGTGGCGTATTCTCAACCAGTCGTATGCTGTTTGGCCTGTCGCGTGAAGAGCAGGCACCGGTTGCCTTTGGTCGCTTGAACCGTCGCGCAGTGCCTGCAAATGCCCTATATTTTTCTGCCGTGTGTTTGTTGTTGGGTGCAGCACTTCAGTATTTTGTTCCGGATACCGTTCGAGCCTTTACCTTGGCCACGACTTTATCCACGATTCTGTTTATTTGTGTCTGGATCATCATTATCTGGAGCTATATCGTGTATTACAAAACACGTCCAGAACTACATGCTAAATCGACCTTTAAGTTGCCAGGCGGTCTGGTGACCTGTTGGATCGTGATTATCTTCTTCCTGAGCATGATCGTGGTTTTGGCGCTGGAAGAGGATACTCGCCAGGCACTGATGATCAGCCCGATCTGGTTTATCCTGTTAATCATTGGATATTTTGGTTTCTATAAACAGAAACATAAATAAACCTTATCAATAAAAACGTCAGCGATCTGCTGGCGTTTTTTTTTGTCTAAAGATACTCTCTAGCGTTTAACGCTTGGGTCATGCCGAATGATCGCGTTATACTTCATCGAAACTATTACATTAGGTGGTCAGATGCGCCAAGTCATTTGCTACATCAGTATCTTAGCGACAGGTCTTGCTCTTGCAGGTTGTGGACAGTCAGGTGCTTTGCACTTGCCGAATGATCCGAATTACGACAAGCGTGCCAAGTATTTGTTATACAAAAATACTGAAACTGAGCCTAAAGCGTCCGATGAAGAACGAGAGGCACCTGTGCAACAACAGTTTGCTGCACCTACCGATTCAGACGTTAAAACCACACCATAACGCTTTCACAGAAAGGATACCTTCATGAGTTTCACCCGCATTAAAGGGGTATTGCACGCTGAGCAATGTTCATTACAACAGCTCGCGGAGCAATTTGGCACACCACTCTATGTTTATTCTAAAGCCACTTTGGAAAAGCATTTTTTAGATATGGACCGTGCTTTTGATTTTATCGACCATCAAATCTGTTTTGCGGTAAAGTCCAACTCTAATCTTGCGGTATTGAATGTATTGGCCAAAGAGGGTGCCGGTTTTGATATTGTGACCGGTGGTGAATTGGCGCGTGTGCTGAAAGCCGGTGGTGAGCCTTCGAAAATCGTATTTTCGGGCCTGGGTAAATCTGAAGCGGATATCAAAAAAGCTTTAGAAGTCGGGATTGCATGCTTCAACGTCGAATCGTATGCTGAGCTGGATCGTATCCAGAAAGTTGCGGCTGAATTAAATGTCAAAGCACCGATTTCATTGCGCGTGAATCCGGATGTCGATGCCAAAACCCATCCTTATATTTCAACCGGCTTAAAAGAAAATAAATTCGGTATTCCATCGGATAGCGTGTTCGAAACCTATCAATATGCAGCGTCATTGCCAAATCTGGATGTGGTCGGGATTGACTGCCATATTGGTTCACAGCTGACTGAAACCCAGCCATTTGTGGATGCACTGGATCGTGTCATTGTCATGATCGACCAGTTAAAAGAGCTGGGTATCCATCTTAAACACATCGATATCGGTGGTGGTCTGGGTGTGACGTATAAAGATGAAACCCCGCCGTCGGTTGAAGAATATGCCAATGCGCTGCGTCCAGCTTTAGAAAAACTGGGCCTGAAAGTGTATATGGAACCGGGACGTAGTATTTCTGCCAATGCTGGTGTGTTACTGACTAAAGTAGATCTATTAAAACCGACCAATCATCGTAATTTCGCGATCATTGATGCAGCGATGAATGACCTGATTCGCCCTGCGTTATATGAAGCATGGATGGACATTCAATCTGTTACACCTCGTACCGATGTCGAAAGCAAAGAATGGGATGTCGTGGGCGCAATTTGTGAAACTGGTGATTTCCTAGGTAAAGAGCGTGAGCTTGCGATCAAGGAAAATGATGTGCTGGCAGTGCTGGGCGCGGGTGCATACGGTTTTGTGATGAGTTCAAACTATAACAGTCGTGGTCGTGCTGCTGAGGTGATGGTCGATGCTGATCAGGCGCATTTGATTCGTGAACGTGAAACCATTGAATCACTCTGGGAACGTGAGCGTTTATTGCCTTAAGGATAAATCAGGATGTTATTAGAATTTACCAAGATGCATGGTCTAGGCAATGACTTTATGGTGGTTGATCTGATCAGCCAGCGTGCTTATCTGGATACTTTGACCATTCAGCGTTTGGCCAACCGTAACTTCGGCATTGGTTTTGATCAACTCTTGGTGGTTGAGCCACCCGATGTACCAAGTGCAGACTTTAAATACCGGATTTTTAATGCCGATGGTTCGGAAGTGGAGCAATGTGGCAATGGCGTGCGCTGTTTTGCCAAATTTGTGCATGATCGTCAGCTCACGACCAAAACCAAAATCAAGGTACAAACCAAATCTGGTATTGTAGAGCCGGAATTGGGTGCGAATGGTTGGGTACGGGTCAATATGGGCTATCCAAAATTTTTGCCTCAGGAAATTCCATTTGTAGCTGATGCGCCGGAGAGCCTGTATGACATCGATCTTGCTGGCGGTGAAAAGCTGACCATTGATGTGGTCAATATGGGGAATCCACATGCGGTGACAATCGTGCCGGATGTGATTGCTGCCGATGTCGCACGTATTGGTCCACAAGTTGAATCACATGCGCGCTTCCCGGCACGAGTCAATGCTGGCTTTATGCAGATTATTGATGAAAAACATGCACGTTTACGTGTGTACGAGCGTGGTGTAGGCGAGACCTTGGCTTGTGGTACAGGTGCCTGTGCTGCCGCAATTTCAGGTATGCGCCGTGGTCTGCTTTCGAGTAAAGTTGAAGTTGAGCTGGCAGGCGGCAAGTTGCAAATTGAGTGGGAAGAAGGTGATGTGGTCTGGATGACTGGACCAACGGCGACCGTATATGAAGGGCGTCTGGATTTACGTTATTTCCAGGGTTAAGCGGTATTACTTTGAAACAAGCCTATCCATGAGATAGGCTTTTTGCTTTCTATTTTATTGATCTAATTCTGCTTGCAGGTCTGCCATCATTTGTTCATACGTGGCTTCAAATATCATTCGATCGCCACCAATGCTGTAGAAACTTGGAATGATAAAAGTCACTAGATTGCTAAATTCAGGGTTGGCATAAAGCATGTCTACAAATACTTCAATTTGATCATCTTGAATGCCAAAGCTTGAGGCAATTTTTTCAAATTCAGGATAGAAGTCTTGGATATTATCTGGATTAAAGCGCTTTTGTAACTCCTTTAATTCATTGGTGAGTTCTTCGACCTGTAGGCTGTTCAAATTAAAAGATGCTGCAATTTTTTCAAATGAATGCATTTTATACTCGCTATGAAATCGTTTTTATGTCATGTTTTTTGGTAAGTGATTTGATATTAGCAAAAGCTGATCAGAATTTATCTTATAAAATGAATTTTAAATGATTGATTTTTTAGATACAAAATATAGATAGATGTAATATTGAGAAAGGTGGATTGGTGTAGGAAGGTTTATATTAATGGATGCAACACAATTATTATCCATCTGGCTAAAAGAACGTGAAATTCAAAACCAGTCCAAACATACCTTGCAAGCCTATGAACGTGATGTCTCGGATTTTTTAGAATTTTGCCAGCATGAACAGCTCAATTTAAATGATGTAGAAGCTACCGATTTACGCCAGTTTCTGGCTGAGAAAGTGGAACAGCATCAGCTCAGTCCTAGCAGCCTGCAACGTATGCTTTCGGCTATTCGCCAGTTTATGAAATGGGCCGAGCAGGCTCAGCATATGGCTTTTAATCCGGCGGATGATTTTCAGTTAAAACGTCAATCGCGTCCTTTGCCCGGCATGGTGGATATTGAAACCATCAACCAGATTATTGATCAGCCTGCACCTGAAACTGAGGCACGGCAGCAAATGTGGCTTCGGGACAAAGCGATGTTAGAATTGCTTTATTCCAGTGGGCTGCGTCTGGCAGAACTGCAAAGCCTGAGAATTAAAGATATTGATTTCAACCGGCAGTTATTACGCATTACTGGTAAAGGCAATAAAACCCGGATAGTGCCTTTCGGTTCCAAGGCCAAAGACAGCGTGATGGCTTGGTTGCAAGTCTATCCCTTATGGAATGGCGATTTTGTACCGGAGGCGAATGTATTTATTACCCAGAAAGGCAATCCGCTCGGTGCACGACAAATTGAAAATCGGGTCAAGTTTCAGGCGCAGCGCGCAGGCGTGAATGTAGATTTACATCCGCATTTGTTAAGACATTGTTTTGCGAGTCACATGTTATCGAATAGCCGGGACTTACGAGCCGTGCAGGAAATGCTGGGACACAGTAATTTAACCACCACGCAAATTTATACCCATGTTGATTTTGACCATCTGGCCCAGATTTATGATCAGGCCCATCCGCGTGCGCAGCATAAAGAAGATTGATCATGTGCCCAGTTTTAAAGAATAAAAATCATGAAAATTGTATTTTTGGCACAAAACTTTCATATATAAACCTTAAAATGGAATTGAACTGAACATTGGCGTTCGGGTAAGCATTTCACTATTGTCTTATTCGTTAAATGCGCCATTTCAGGTATAACAATAACTAGTATTTAATATTTAAAATGAAATATTGCTGAGTAGAGTCTCAGCATTTGACCGATGGGAGGTGACATGGACACACTGGTAATTGCAGATATAGAGCAAAAATATGCACAGTTAAGTGAAGCTCAAAAAGAAATGTTTGCAGGTTATGGTCTGCGACAAATCAAGCATTTTGTGGACATTAGCTTACCCAATCTTGAAGCGACCTTACCTGAAGGCGCCATCATTCAAGGGATTAATGCCGATGGAAAAGTTCAGGCCTTTAATGCGGCGACTAGGCAATACTATTTATGGATTTCTGATTTGCAATGGCAATTGTCGAATCGTGCGACCCAGGCAGTCGATTTAAAAGAAGATGCGATTGCAATTTGGCAAATTTTTGAATTGGCAGGCTATGAGCTGGTAGATTTAAGCCATGTACATCGTGATTTTTTAGCACAAGAAACTGAGTAAATTCTGAAGCATCCACATAACATAAAAATAAGATTCAGTCCTGTGATTTGGCTTTGCTCAAGAGGAAAAGGTTGTCTTCTATAGGCAACCTTTTCTTATAGTAGAACTTTCAATCTATGCGCTTGCAGCACATGTTATGGTTTAAGCAAGCATACGATTATGCAAATCTTAAATTAAGAACATAGCGTCGTTGTCTAAAATCAGTTTGCCTATAAATCTTCTAAAGGCAGCTGGAAACTCTGTTTAATAATCTGACTCGGTAAATCTGTTTTGACACTGGTAATACCATTTTTTTTTGTCAGATGGGTCGACTGAAATTTACGGTAACTTTCCAGATCAGGCACCACAACTTTCAACATGGCATCGCTCTCTCCCAAAATAATGTAGCACTCCATCACTTGCGGCAATTCTTTCATCGCCTCAATAAAGGTATCAATGGTTTCGGCATCCTGACCGACCAGCCAGATGCGCGAAAATAAAATCAGCTGAAAACCAATTTTTTGTTGGTCGACAATAGTCGTGTAATTCTGAATGACGCCTGCATCTTCCAGTAATTTTACCCGGCGTAAACAGGACGAAGGTGAAAGTCCGATTTCACGTGCCAGATCATTATTCTGAATACGGCCATTGGCTTGTAAATGTCGAATGATATTTTTATCAATTCGATCAAGTTTTACCCGCACAGACTTGGTGGATATTTTCATAAATTAGAATAATATTCGAAAAATAATACTTATTATAAAATAAATTGAAAGCCAATTTTGTAAAAAATCGCAGATACTTATTTCACTTTCTGGAGTTTGAAAGGAAAAGGAAATGTCTGTATTTGTACTCTTTGCACTGACCGTGCTTCCCCTGATTTTTACGCCTGGACCCGATATGTTATTTATCCTGTCTCAAGTGATGGGTAAAGATGCAAAAGCAGGCATGATGGCAACCTTAGGGGTGTGTTGCGGTTATCTGGTGCATTCGATCCTTGTGGCACTCGGAATTGCGGCTATTATTGTCTCTTTTCCGGTGCTGTTTGAAACGATTCGCTGGCTCGGGATTGCTTATCTGCTGTATTTGGCATTTAGTTTACTTAAATCGGTATTCAGTAAAAACGCGCTGAACATTGAGAAAAAGACCTCAGCCAATCCGATTAAAAAAGGTTTTTTTACTGCGCTGTTAAATCCGAAAGGCATGTTGATTTATTTTGCGATTTTGCCGCAGTTTATTGATAAATCAGCCAATACTGTCAGCCAAGGTTTGATCCTGTCCTTTATTTTTATCAGTCTGATTTTTGTAGTGTATTGTAGCTTAAGTATTTTGTTCAGCAAAATCAGCCAAAAAACCCAAATGGATGAACGTAAACAAAAATGGGTAGATGGAACTTCTGGTGGTTTACTGGCACTTGCCGCAAGCTGGTTAATCATTAATTAATCGGATTGCAAAGAAGCATACTGTTCGCAGTATGCTTTTTTTATAATTGTGAAGATTTGAAATTAAATATTCACTTTGTCGGCGTAGAATTCAATGCGCTGGTTTATTATTTGGTCAATTTGTCTTTATATTAGGTTTAATTCGCTCTCAAAAAGAATTCTGTCCAAAATGACAAAAGCTGACATACGTATATCCCGGCTGTTTTGCTGCAAGCTGCTTTAAATCAATTTAAATTAAATGTGATCAATCAAAACTTCTGATGTGATTAATCAGATAAAAAAATAATATAAATCAATGGTTAAATTTTAAGTAAATATTGATACATTTCATTGTAATAAAACGATAACAATTAATTGTGAACGCATCGTTCAGGGAAAATTACGCATTTTTACACCTCTTTGTTGAATTGTGACTTGACCGAAATGCCGTACACATTGCAAGATAGGGCACCTAAAAAAATTTAAGTGAAGAGTTACACTAACTTTTCTCAACATTTACATTTGCTAAAACAGCCGAGGATTACATGAAGGCTCTTGTTGCTGTAAAACGTGTGGTTGATGCCAACGTTAAAGTTCGTGTTAAACCGGACAACAGTGGTGTTGACTTAACTAACGTTAAAATGTCAATTAATCCATTCTGTGAAATCGCAGTGGAAGAAGCGGTTCGTTTAAAAGAAAAAGGAACTGTTTCAGAAATCATTGTTGTTTCTATTGGTCCTAAAGAAGCCCAAGAACAAATCCGTTCTGCAATGGCGCTTGGTGCTGACCGCGGTATCCTGGTTGAAGCTGATGACAGCCAACTGGGTGCGCTGGAAATCGCTAAAATTCTGAAAGGCGTTGTTGACGCTGAGCAACCACAATTGATCCTTCTAGGTAAGCAAGCAATTGATGATGACTCGAATCAGGTTGGTCAGATGCTTGGCGCTCTAATGGGTGCAGGTCAAGGTACATTCGCTTCTGAAGTAAAAGTAGATGGCGACAAAGTACAAGTAACACGTGAAGTAGACGGCGGTTTACAAACTGTTGAACTGACACTTCCAGCAATCATTACCACTGACTTGCGTTTGAACGAGCCACGTTATGCGGCACTTCCAAACATCATGAAAGCGCGTAAAAAACCGCTGGATACCAAGTCACCTGCAGATTTCGGTGTAAACCCTGCAACTAAACTGAAAACAGTGAAAGTTGAATCACCTGCAGAGCGTAAAGCTGGCGTACAAGTGAAGTCTGTAGACGAACTTGTAGAAAAATTGAAAAACGAAGCGAAAGTGATCTAATACAGAAGGATAAAAATCATGAGTATTTTAGTTATCGCTGAGCACGACAACAAAGCATTAAACGCTGCTACTTTAAACGTTGTTGCTGCAGCGCAAAAAATCGGTGGTGATATCACTGTATTGGTTGCTGGTTCTGGCGCTCAGGCAGTTGCTGACCAGGCGGCTAAAGTTGCAGGCGTAAGCAAAGTATTACTTGCTGATGACGCTGCTTATGCAAACCAATTGGCTGAAAACGTAGCTAAACTTGTTGCTGAATTAGGTAAAGGCTATACACATATCCTTGCTGCTTCTACAACAACTGGTAAAAACATTTTGCCACGTGCAGCTGCGCTTCTTGACGTAAGCATGATCACTGACATCATCGCGGTAGATGGTCCTAAGACTTTCAAACGTCCGATCTATGCAGGTAACGCAATTGCGACTGTAGAATCAGGCGAAAACATCGTATTGGCGACTGTTCGTGGTACAGCATTTGATGCTGTAGCTGCTGAGGGTGGTTCTGCTGCTGTTGAAGCTGCTGCGTCTACGGGTGATGCGGGTATTTCTAAGTTTATCAACGAAGAAATCGTAAAATCTGAACGTCCTGAACTGACAGCTGCGCGTATTGTGGTTTCTGGTGGTCGTGGTGTTGGTTCTGGTGAGAACTATCACAAAATCCTTGATCCATTGGCTGACAAGCTTGGTGCTGCTCAAGGTGCATCACGTGCTGCGGTAGATGCCGGCTTCGTACCAAACGATATGCAAGTTGGTCAAACGGGTAAAATCGTTGCACCTGATCTGTATATCGCTGTAGGTATCTCTGGTGCGATTCAGCATTTGGCAGGTATGAAAGAATCTAAAGTGATCGTTGCGATCAACAAAGACGAAGAAGCGCCAATCAATGCAGTCGCTGACTACTGGTTAGTCGGTGACCTGAACACTGTTATTCCTGAATTGGTTTCTAAAATCTAATTCCTGAACACAGTTTAAAAGACGCTCTTGCGCAGGCAGTGAAAGCAATGCTTTACTGTTTTGTCCAAGGGCGTTTTTTTATGCAAAAATTTTAAAAATACTCGACAGTCGAAACTAGAGTATTTCATTTGCATGAAAAGTGATAAAATCCCGGTTTGCTTTTTCTCCTGTTTTTAATCATGTCCTTTTCCAAAGCCGCCCATATCCTGTTCATTAGTTTTCTGCTGATTGCGCTTTATCTGGGTATTTGTATTCATACTGCCCTGAATGCACCAGCTTCGGTAACTCAGTATTTATTTAGTGAATCAGGCGCTTTTGAAGTCATGAGCCCATGGTTATGGTACTTGCTGGCAGTGCTGTGTTTGCTTAATGTTGAAATCAAACTCAATACCCGAGTCTTTACGGCTATAGCAGCGACATTGTTGGGATTACGGGAAATGGATTTTCATAAGCAGGTGTTTGAAATGAGTTTTATCAAAACTAATTTCTATCGCAGTGCTGAAATTCCGCTCATGGATAAGCTGCTCGGATTTATTTTATTGATTGGGATTATTTTTGTCTTTCTGGTATTGGCGAAAAAATTGGTTCAAACCATACGAAGCATGAAAGATTCTTTGAATATTGCACATTTTTTTATCTTCCTCACCATTGCCTGTGGCGGACTAAGCAAGGTGCTGGATCGCACGACCTCAACCCTGAAAGATGAATTCGGCATCCAGTTGGTGCCGCATACTCAAATCATGATTATGACCATTGAGGAAGGGGTGGAGATGTTATTGCCAGTTTTATTGATTGTGGCTGTGCTGAGCTATCGTAAAGTACTGAACCAGGCACAATAAAAATATAGAAAAAACGATGAAGATGCGCCAGTTGATTGGCGCATTTTGTTTTTGTACTCCTGTATTTCTCAAAATTTTGAGTATTGAAAAATCCTGTCTGGATGCACTGATTTTCTGTTTTGAAATAACAAGAAAATGATCACTAAAATGAAGATAATTAACAAGGTTAAGCTGAATATTTCGACACAAAAATACAAGTGTTTATGCTATAATTTAGGGCTGTATTTTAGTTTTTAACTCAGTCGTTTGAGTTAATGATTTTGCTAGTTTTACGACATATAAATACAAGCCAAAATTGGCTTGTAGAATAAGGAGTATGCATGAGCGTATCGGAAATTAGACCGATTGCCATTGAGGATGAACTTAAAAGCTCATATCTCGATTATGCGATGAGCGTGATTGTGTCACGTGCATTGCCCGATGTACGAGATGGTTTAAAACCTGTTCATCGTCGTGTGCTTTTCGCAATGCACGAATTAGGCAATGACTATAACAAAGCTTATAAAAAGTCTGCACGTGTAGTCGGTGACGTGATCGGTAAATATCACCCGCATGGTGATTCTGCCGTATACGAAACCATTGTACGTATGGCGCAAGATTTCAGCTTGCGTTACCAATTGGTTGATGGTCAAGGTAACTTCGGTTCGGTCGATGGCGATAGCGCAGCAGCCATGCGTTATACCGAAGTGCGTATGCGTAAACTGACCCACGAACTGTTAGCGGATCTTGAAAAAGATACCGTTGAGTGGGAAGACAACTACGATGGCTCTGAGCGTATTCCTCAGGTGATGCCAACCCGTGTACCGAACTTATTGATTAATGGTGTTACCGGTATTGCAGTCGGTATGGCGACCAATATGGCCCCGCATAACATGACTGAAGTGGTGAATGCGTGTCTGGCCTATGCCAATGATCCTCAGATCAGTATCGAAGGGTTGATGGAGCATATTTCTGGTCCGGATTTCCCGACAGGCGGTATCATTTACGGTAAATCAGGCATTGTCGATGCATACCGTACCGGTAAGGGCCGTTTGCATATTCGTGGTAAGTACCATTTCGAAGAAGATCCGAAAAATGGCCGTACCACGATTGTCTTCACTGAAATTCCATATCAGGTCAATAAAGCAAAAACCATTGAGCGTATTGCTGAACTGGTCAAAGAGAAAAAACTGGAAGGCATTTCAGAGCTTCGTGACGAGTCTGACAAAGACGGTATGCGTATCGCGATTGACCTGAAGCGCGGTGAAAACGCCGAAGTGATCGTGAACAACCTGTTCCAGAACACACAACTTGAAAACTCTTTCAGCATCAATATGGTTTGCCTGGACAATGGCCAACCAAAATTGATGAACCTGAAAGACATCATTGCGGCATTTATCCGTCACCGTCAGGAAGTGGTCACGCGTCGTACCATGTTCGAATTACGCAAAGCGCGTGAACGTGGGCATATCTTGGAAGGTTTAACCGTTGCCCTGGCGAATATTGATGCCATCATCGAAACTATCAAGAGTTCTGCGAATCCGGCTGAAGCGCGTGAGCGTTTGCAGGCAGGTGAGTGGGCAGGTGGCGGTGTTTTGGCCTTGCTGGAAAAAGCCGGTTCAGTTTCTGTGCGTCCGGATGAGATTGAAGGTGAAGACCCAAGTCGCCCATTTGGTTTGGATGGCGAGATTTATCGTTTGTCACCAACCCAGGTGAATGCAATTATGGAACTTCGCTTGCATCGTTTAACTGGTCTGGAACAAGACAAGTTACATGCTGAATATAGTGAAATCCTGTCACAAATTGCTGAACTGACTGCAATTTTGAATGACTTTAATCTGTTGATGAACGTGATTCGTGAAGAGCTGGCATTAATTCTTCAGCAGTATGGCGATGCACGTAAAACGTCGATTGTCGAGTCACGTATCGATTTCTCTCGTGAAGATCTGATTCCTGAAGAGCAAATGGTGCTGACGGTATCGAAATCAGGTTATGCGAAAACACAACCATTGTCTGACTATGCTGCGCAGCGTCGTGGTGGCCGTGGTAAATCTGCGACCAGCATGAAAGAAGATGATTACATTCAACATCTGATTGTGACGTCAAGTCATGCGACGGTACTTTGCTTTACCAACGTTGGTAAGGTCTATCGTCTGAAAGTCTATGAAGTGCCGCAAGCATCACGTGGTGCCAAAGGTCGCCCAATGGTGAACTTGCTGCCACTGGATGAAAACGAGACTATTACCGCGATCTTGCCGGTGATCGATGCGCCGAAGAAATTCAAGGAACGTCTGGCTGACTTCAAGGCATTTGTCAAAGCTAATGCAGCGCAGTTGCAAAACAATGAAGTAATCAATGCTCATTTTGCCGAGCTTGAAGCAGCGCTGACAGAATCTGAAGACGGTGCGGATGATATTTCTGATGCATTGCGTATCCAATTGAAACAGTTGGGCTTGGAGCTTTCTGCAACAGATCTTGATGATGACATCATCAATGACTTTGCTCAGCAGGCTGAAGCGGTACGTAAAAACTTCTATGTGTTTATGGCGACTGAATACGGTACGATTAAACGTGTAGAGCTTGAACAGTTCTCGAATGTTCGTTCAAACGGTTTACGTGCGATTGAGCTGAATGGCGATGACACCCTGATTGGTGTAGCGATTACCGACGGCGAACAGCAAATCATGTTGTTCTCGAACGAAGGTAAAGCCATTCGCTTTGCTGAGACTGATGTGCGTTCAATGGGCCGTTCTGCCAAAGGTGTACGTGGTATGCGCGTGACCATTGGTGCAGCTGCACAGCTAGAAGAAAATGATGAAACTGAGATCGAGTCTGATGACGAAGATGGTTCAGATTCAGCATTGATTAGCCGAATCGTATCACTGGTGGTTGTACCTGAAACTGGCGAAGTACTGTGTGCATCTGAAAACGGTTATGGTAAACGTACTCCAGTAGACGACTTCCCGACCAAGAAACGTGGCGGTAAGGGTGTGATTGCGATCAAAACCTCTGAACGTAATGGTCAATTGGTGGGCGCTGTTGCCATCGATGCTTCTAAAGAACTGATGCTGATTTCTGATGGCGGTACGCTGGTTCGTACCCGTGCATCTGAAGTGGCGCAAACTGGTCGTAATGCACAGGGTGTTCGTCTGATCCGCTTAGGTAATGAGGAATTGCTGGTCGGTGTGGTTTCAATTGAAGCTGTTGAAGAAGATGAGTTTGTTGAAGCGATTGAAGGTGCAGAATCTTTAGTAGCAGAAACAGATGTAGCAGCTGAAACTGAGCAAGTTGCAAAAGATGGTGAAAATTCAGTAGAAGAATAAGTTTTTTACTGATAAAAAGGGCGCTTCGGCGTCCTTTTTTATAAACCTTGACTGCATAAGGGTAAGCGATGAAAACCAAATTAATGTTGTTGGCAGCAGCGGTTGCATTGACTGGCTGTAATTCAATGGACAATATTCCGAATCCGAGTCCTGAACAGGAAAAGGCGGCACAGCTGGCTTATGAGGATTTGCGTGACGGGAAATATGAGGAATTTCTGGCTCAGTTAGAACCGCAGTTGCAAACCCAGTTTAAGGATAATGAAAAGCTGATGAAACGCTTTTCACGTTCAATTCCTCAAGGTGAATACAAGTCTAAGACTTTAATGACCAAAGAGATTGAAGAAGCAACCAATCAGCCTGGACAATATAAGGTCAGTTATGAAATTGCCTATCCGGAGAATCTGGTTCAGTATGATGTGAGTTTTGATAAGCCGAATGGTAGCAACAAGATTCGTAATTTCAATATTCAGGTCTTTGGCGAATCAAGTAAATAAGTGGAATAGGCGCATTGCTATAATGTTCTATCTGCTTTGATGACCAGAAATTAAACGTCGATAAGCCAAGAAAAAGCACATGCTGCCGATCATTCCAAGATAAAGCAATTTAGGCAAGACTAGTGCGGTAGGTACACCCATTTGATTGAGTTGAATAAACATCTGCACAATTTGGGTGGAAGGCAGGATTTCGCCAACGACTTGCATCCAGATGGGCATGGCGGCATGCGGCCAGGCCGCACCAGATAAAAAGAACAGTGGAATAGAAGTGAATACAATGACATGCCCCGCACGTTCCGGCAGATCCAGAAAACTGGCAAATAGACAGGTCATGCCCATTATCGTGTAGATAAAAACCGGAACAGCCAGTAGCATCCCGAGAAGGTTGCCACCACGTGGATAATCAAATAGCCAGAAGCTAAAGCCGAATAAATAGAAACATCCCAGACAGCCAATAGTAAAGACCGCTAAACACATCCCAATCAATGCATTTGCGTTTAATTCTACTTTTCTTTCCCGATATACCAAAATCAGCATACTCAAACCCAAAAGAATGGTTTGGTGAATAATTAAAGGTGCAACCGCAGGAAAGACATAACTGCCATAGCCGGACAGCGGATTAAATAAAGGAATTTGATGCACTGAAATAGCAGGTGAAAAATCCGAGACCTCGCCAAAGCGTTCAACATAATCTGCCAAAGTTTGCTCAACCGATGTAGCTAAGCCCAGACCAATTTGTTTGGTCACTAAAAAGTTGGCTGTACTTACATACAGTCCAATGCCACCTGTTTCACCATGCCTTAAGCTTTGCGATAAATTCTCCGGCAGCAGTAAAATGCCATCAGCTTTTTGAGATTCCATCCATTGTTTGGCCTCGGCAAAATTTCCGGTAATCGCCTGAATTTCGACATTGGGGCTTTGTGCCACCTGACCAATAATGCGGGTACTTAAGCTACTTTGTTCTTCATCGACAATAATAATCGGTAAGGCTTCAGCCTGCTGCGCCTGATAAGCAGTTGGATAAAAAAAGCTGTAAAACAATACGGATAGAATCAGCGTAGTAAAGATCGTGCCGTGACTGACAATATCTTTAAAGCTTTGTAGATAGTAAAACCAAAGGGATTTCATTGGACTGCTCCTTTGGCGATTTTTTTAAGAAACAGATAAGCCAGCAGAGCGTAGACTAGGGCATAGATCAGCAGCATTAATCCAGCTTGCAGTGAAATATGCAATGGACTACCAATCACCCATTGTTCAGTTTGTAATTTGGCATAGGGCGTAAACGGAATAATATTGGACCAAAACTGGGTGAATAGGGGCGCATTATTTAAAGGGAGGGTCACACCGGCAAAACTTAAAGATGAACCGCCATAGACCGCAATGATGCCGAAAGATTTACTTAAATCTTTGGTTGCCAGAACCACTGCACTGCTTAAAAATGCATAAGCGCTATACAGCAGAAATTGCGCCAATAGAATCAGGCTGAGCGAGCCGGCAACAAACCAGCCGCGAATTTCAATCAGCCAGAACATCCAGATCCAGGTCCATAGACTAAAAATAGCCACATAGACCAGATTTTTAGACAGCAATGCCATCCAGATGGACGAGTTGCTGATCCAGCTTGTTAAGGTCTGTCGCTTCAGTTCCTGACCGACGGAAAATGCCACACAACAACACAGCAGTAAATGCAGAATTGCCGGAATGACATAGGGTTCCAGATAGAATTCATAATTCAGTTGTGGATTATACAGCGGCGATATTTTGATATGCGGCGACGGTGCTTCGAGAGAAGGCAGCCGGTTGCCCAGATATTGCTGTCCGCCAAATTCAGCCAGTGCTTGCAGGGTACTGACCAGCATGGCAGAGGAGATGGTATTTCCGATACTGAAATAACTCTGGTTAAAGGCAATACTGATGTCAGCATCCTGGGCACGAACCAGACGTTGCTCGGCACCGCTTGGAATATGGATATAACCCCAAATTTTATTTTGATTTAACAGGCGCTCAATTTCAGCTGTTTGTTCCGACACCGTAGCAATTTTAAGAGTATGATTCAGCGCCACATGCTGATAAATGCTTTGACTCAGCGCACTCTGGTCTTGATCAATAATCGCAATCGGTAAATGATCCGGTTTCCCTTGAGCAAACATGCTGCTGAATAAAATAATCACCAGTGCAGGTGCCAGCGTGACCAGACACAGATCCCATTTTTCTCGGAGCAGATAGCGCAGTTCGCGCCATATACCCGTCCACATTATCGGGCCTCTTTCAGTTTAAATAACACGCTCATCCCGACTTTGAGTTCAGGAATCGCTGGTGTGGGCACAAGATGCAGCTTAAAACTTCGCACATCATAACCGCCGGTTTGGCGTGTGGTCTTAATGGTGGCAAATTCACCTTCAGCACTGATCTGCTTGATTTGAAAAGTGGCGGTTTTATCTAGGGCGGGAATATAACCTTCAATACTGCTCATTTTCTGAAATGGGGCATATTGGTCTTCACGAATATTCAGGCTCACCCACATTTGATCTTCAATCAGGCTGACCACAGGGACTGCGGTGGCTACCAGCTCCGAGACTTTGCCATAGGTTTTAGACACCGTTCCGTTTACAGGTGCTACTAATTGGGTTTCTGCCTCTAATGCATTGGCTTCATCCAGCGCAGCCTGGGCAATATCTACTTGTGCATCGGCAGAACTCTTTTGCTGCGAGGTGCTGCCACGTTTGGCACGTGCGTATTGCTGATACGCTGCTTCTGTCATTTGTGCCGCTGATTGACTGGCTGCATACAATTCATCACGGCGCTGGCGTGAAATCACACCTTCCTTAAATAAATTTGCACCACGCTCATAAGAAACTTTGGCTAAATTTTGCTGTGCTTTCAGCGATTGCCAGTTGGCATACAGGCTCGCGATATTTTCTTCCTGCGAGCCACGTTCAGCAGTCGATTGTAAGGCTAGCGCAGATTGTAAAGCCGCTGCGGCTTGCTGTTTTTTGGCCTGAATTTCCGGGCTGTTTAAGCGCACCAGCACATCGCCTTTTTTGACCCGCTGACCTTCTTCTACATAGATTTCTTCAATACGGCTTGGCACTTTGGTCGCCACCTGAACCGTTTCAGCTTCTACACGACCCTGCAATTCCAGCGGAGCGGGTTGATAGCTTTTCCATAATCCAAATGCGATGACTGCCAGCAGAACTGGAATCAGGGCGAGCAATAAATATTTTTTCTTTTTAGCGATTTCAGGAGCTTGTTGTTGCTCGGTCGAAGTCGTCGCGTTGTTTTCTATTTCAGTTTTTGCTTCTACCTGTTGCGCAGGCGATTTTTCTGTATCGCTGGATGAAGCCGCTTCATTCACAGGATCATTCGGTTTTTGATCTTCGTTCATGTTCGGCTCCATTAGCGAATATAGTGAGTGTTGGTATGTTGGATGTAGTTCGGAAATTCTGCAATCGAGCCATGGCTTTGTAATAGTGTGGCCAGTGACATCACATATTTGTAAGCATTCAAGGCAGTTTCAGCTCGTAGTCCGCTCAGCATATTTTGTGCATCGATGACCTGTGTGGCGGTGCCCATATCTTCTTTAAAAGACAATTCTTGGATGCGTAAATTTTCCTGTGCGGCTTTCAAGTTTTGTGCCAGAAGCGCATCACTTTGCTGTGCACTGAGTGCTTCGCTATAAGATTTATAAATCAGATTTTCAATTTCCTGCTGGGTGCGTGCAGTGAGAAGTTCTGTGGCAGAGCGTTTGAGTTCGGCAGCCTGAATATTTTTGTTTTTATCGATCCCGGAAAACAGGTTATAGCGTGCGGCAACTCCGACAATCCAGTTTTCATTTTGATCCAGACTATATTCGCCAAAAGCAAAAACATTCGGTTTTTTAGCTGCTTGCTGGGCTTTGACATTGGCTTGGGCTAATTGGGTATCCAGCTGCATTTTTTGAATCAACGCAGAGTTTTGACTAAAGGTTTTCAGCAGATGATTTAAGGCCTGTGGCTCGGTTTTATTGACAAATAAAGGCGTTGAAAGCTCAGTGATGCTACTTTCTTGAAGCAGATTATTGAGCTGGAAAAGGGCAGCATTCAAATTGGCTTGCGTGTTTTGCTGGCTGCGCTCGGCATTATTGCGTGCTACTTCAAACTGCATGCGGTGGCCTTTACTGATAAAACCTTGCTGTTCCATCTTTAAGGCATTGCGATAATGCTGCTGCATGGCATTCAGATTAAACAGCGCAGCTGCATGCAATTGCTTTTGGAGCTGCACATTAAAATAACTTTGAATCAGTTCAAAACGCTGCGTATCTTGCTGCTGTTTGTTGCTGAGCTGACTACGACCGACCTGAATATTGGCGATTTCTTTGGCGTTGCTTGTCAGTCCACCGGTATAAAGCGGCATCATGACTGAAACCGTCGGGCGAATGACCTGATCATCCAGCACGACATGCGAACTATCAGGAATTAAGCCAACTCCATTTTGGATAGGTGGTCTTAAACTATTTTTTAGCGGATCAGCAATAGCACCTAAGTTCAGTTCATCAATTCTATTATTTACACCATTGGTTAAGGATTGCTCTAAATTATTTTTTAATGCACCTAAAGGCAGATCGAGTTCATTATGAAAGGCATACGCACGAACATTCAGGTCGACTCGTGGCAGACCTATACCTTTCACTGCTTCAGCTTCAAGTTTTGAGGCCTGTTCCAGACTTTGATAGGCTTGGC
>NZ_JBWZQN010000048.1:0-28238 GCF_056724605.1 Prolinoborus fasciculus
TGGAAGCAGATGAAATATTATTGGCGAGATTTTCAAGTCATGACAGCTGACAAAATAGAGCAATGGGTGGAGAAAGTATCAAACCAATTCGGAAAAGAATACATGTTTACTTTTTAATGGATACTTACTTCATACTTTTCAAATAATAAACCACAGTACTCAACGATAAGGAAATTTTATGACTTGATCTTAACGAATGGGAATGAAGATAAAAATAAAATTATTAAATGTCCTTATTGTCTCTCAACAATCTGTTCGCATGTTGATCACTTTTTACCTGAGTCTATTTACTCTGGCTTAGCCGTTAATCCTAAAAATTTAATTCCTAGTTGCCATAATTGTAATACGAAGAAAAAAGCTAAAATTTTTAAAATAATTGGTCAACATCAAGTCAGCTTTTTTCATCCATATTATGATGATCTAGGTGATATTTTATGGCTGAAAGCAAATGTAACTCTTGAACAAAATTTATTATCAGTATCTTTTTTTGTTGATAGTTCATTAGATGTCGCTAAAGAAATCATCCATAAAATTAATTATACTTTTGACGAGTTGGGTATGGCTTCATATTTAAGTAATAAAGCTGCTGAAACAGAGCTGACAACGCTAATGGCAAAATTTAGAAGTAAAGATTTTTGGTTAGAATTAAGCAATGAAGAGATTACTACAACCTTAGACTCAGACAGAAAACTTTTTATTTTAACGCATGGCAAAAATCATTGGTTAACGGCTTTATATGATGAATTATCAAAAAGATCAGATTTATATGATGTTTTAAAAATATCCTAAACCTTAATATTAAACCATTTAACAGATCTTTTAAAAGACCCTGTTAAATGGTAATAATTTGATTATTGTTTACATATCTAGTTTATTGATGATTGGCAAACCTTCAGTCTTAAAAGTAAATATCACAGAGTCATCAATTTTAAGGAATACTTTAAATAAAAAATTAACATTTACAGATAAAGTCACTCCGACCATTTTCAGCTACACTTTGATGCACTCCTGAACCCCAATGGTGCAAAATGGCCTATTTTTTAGGCATACTTAAAAAATAAATCATCCTTGTTTTGCCTCTTTTTACGTATGTAATTAATTTCCCACGCATTCTGCTTAAATTACACTCTATTTTATATTATGGCACGCTTTATGCTTTTATTTATATACAACATAAATAGAGGAGAGCAATACACTTGATCACTCATAATCACAAACATCGGTTAACCATTCATGTATAAAAAGAATAGCAAGGACATGAGCAATCAAAATGGAATAAACCGGTGAAATACAAAACTTACTTTTGCTTTAGAACAAGCCCCATTTCAATGTTATGGGGCTTTTTTTCGCCCTTTTATATAAGTTTATTCACCTCATCCAAATAACTAAAAATTGGCACGCTTTCTGCATTTTCCTAAGTAATACGAAATTTTGGTTTTGTAATATTTACAGGAGATGCACATGAACAATCCGACATCAAATAAAAAAATGCATCCATGGCTTCACTTTTTGGTTGAGCTGCTCAGCGTACGCGCAGGCTTTCACATTAAACAGTCTTCCCAATACCAACCCAAGGATCAACATCGTGCCTAAACAAAAATTGGCACGGATCAGTATTACCGTGCCAGAAACCACGCTACATGCGATGGACCAAAAAATTGTCGAGCAGCATTATGAAAGCCGTTCACAGGCCATTGTCGACATGATTAACCGCCACCTGATTGATGATCTGGTGATTCGCGATGAAGTCATGGTCGGCACACTCACCTTGCTCTACGACGTCAGCCTGAAACCGCTGCGCAGTCAGCTGGTCGATCTGCAGCAGCAGTATCTGGCGCAAGTGATCAATTCACTTCATATCCAGTTGGATGATGAAAAAATTCTGCAAGTCATGCTGATGCAGGGCGCGAGCAGTGATCTAAAAGAAATTAGCGAACAATTTATTGCACTGAAAGGCGTGATTAAAGGGCATCTCGAACTGATGGATGCCGTCATGCCGCCTATTCCACAAAATACCGAACACACTTAAGGAGAACAGCTGTGCACAACTTATGGACTGTACAGGACTGGCAACACGCCTACCAGAATAACAATATCCAGCTTAGTGACCTGATTGAGTATGTTGCCGGGTTGAATAATGACGATCATGCCTGGATTTCAATTGCGACGGCAGCACAATTACAGGCACAAATTGATGCATTAACTGGTGCAGATACTGAAAGCTTGCCACTTTATGGGGTGCCATTTGCGGTCAAGGACAATATTGATGTTGCAGGGTTCTATACCACAGCAGCATGTAAAGAGGCAGCTTATCTGGCGACTTCCGATGCAACAGCAGTAGCCAAATTAAAAGCTGCCGGCGCGATTGTCGTGGGTAAAACCAATCTAGATCAGTTTGCGACGGGTCTGGTCGGTGTGCGTTCCCCATACGGCGCCGTGAAGAACAGCTTTAATCCTGAATATATCAGCGGCGGTTCGAGTTCGGGTTCCAGCGTGGTGGTAGCCAATGGATTAGTACCATTCAGTCTGGGTACAGATACTGCAGGTTCAGGACGTGTACCAGCAGGGCACAATAACATTGTCGGACTCAAACCGACCAAAGGCTGGTTCTCGACTACTGGCCTGATTCCGGCTTGTCGCACCATCGATGTGATTTCGATTTTTGCATTAACGGTGGATAATGCCTGGCAGGTAGCGCAAGTCATGCAGGGCTATGATGCCAGCGATGATTATTCCAGAACGCATCCTCAGAATGTTCCTAGCCAATTTTCAAAAGGGAAAATTGCCATTCCAGATACACTGGAATTTTATGGCGATGCTGAAACTGAAAAAGCATTCCAGCTGGCGATCGCACGTGTACAAAGCTTGGGTTATACGGTTGAGCCGATTGATTTTGCTCCATTTCAACAACTGGCAGCGGCCTTGTATAACCGCTCTTGGGTGGCTGAACGTACCAGTGCCGTGGAAAAAATGGTGCAACGCGAGCAGACCCATCCGGTCATTGGCCAGATTATTGCGCAGGCAGACCGGTTCAATGCGGTCGATGTCATGCAGGATGAATATGAACGTGCCCACCTGAGCCGTGTTATTCAAAATACACTGGCAGATTATGATGCCTTGATGGTGCCTACTGCACCCACCATTTATCGCATTGCAGAAGTAGAAGCCGATCCTCTGGTAAAAAACAGCCACATGGGCGCTTATACCAATTTTGTCAATTTTGCCGACCTGTCGGCTTTGGCATTACCAAATAGCATTCGTGCTGATGGTCTTCCAACGGGTGTGACCTTTATTGCGCCAGCCTGGATGGATGAAGCACTGGCCAAATTCGGGCAAAAATGGCAGCAATCGAGCCAGTTAAAGCTAGGCACCTCTGAACTTAGCTATGAAAAAACAACTGAAATCTCATCGGATCACAGCGTCAAACTGGCTGTCGTCGGTGCACATCTAAGTAGAATGCCGCTGAACTTTCAGCTGACCACACGCAGTGGCACCCTGATCAAGCAGACCCGGACTGCTTCGCATTACAAACTCTATGCTTTAAAAAATACCACACCACCAAAACCCGGCCTCCAATACAACGCGAAAGGTTGTTCAATTGAAGTCGAAGTCTGGGACATTCCGCGTGCACTGTTCGGAGACATTGTTGCAGAAGTTCCGGCACCATTGGGGATCGGTAATGTTCAGCTGATTGATGGTACTTGGGTCAAAGGCTTTATCTGTGAAGGCTATGCACTTGAGGATGCAACAGATATTAGTCATTTCGGTGGCTGGCGCGAATTTATGAAATCTAAACAACTTTCAAATACCAAATTTAAATGTGAATGCATAGGGGAAGTCGCAAAATGATCAAAAAAGCACTGATGTCAGTTTCCGTACTGTCTGCAATCCTTTTAAGCGGTTGTGACAATACCGCTAAAGTACCTGAACCAAATGCCAAGGCTGAAGGTACTGTAAATACTCAACCCATCCGGATTGGTTATAGCGACTGGCCGGGTTGGGTTGCGTGGCAAGTTGCGATTGAAAAAGGCTGGTTAGAGGAAGCTGGAGTCAATGCTGATTTTAAATGGTTTGACTATTCAGCCTCACTTTCAGCTTTTGCTGCCAACCAGCTGGATGCGGTCATGGTCACTAATGGTGATAATCTGGTCACTGGCTCTGGCGGGACCAAGGGCGTGATGATCATGGCGACCGATTATTCAGCTGGAAATGACGTGATTATTGCCAAGAATGGCATTAATTCGATTCAGGATCTGCGCGGTAAAACCGTAGCCACTGAAAAAGGTCTGGTCGATCACTTGTTACTGTCCACTGCACTGGATGATGCCAAAGTTGGCCTGAATGAGGTCAAACTGGTCAATACCATGACCAATGAATTGCCACAGGTTTTTGCCACTCCCGATATTGATGCGATTGCAGTATGGCAGCCGGTGGCAAATCAGGCTTTATCTGCTGTTGCCGGTTCCAAGATTATTTTCACCTCTAAAGACAAGCCTGGATTAATCTACGATACCTTGACCGTGAATCCAGCCCATCTGGAAGCCAATAAAGAGCAATGGAAAAAGGTGATTCAGGTTTGGGATAAAACTGTCAAATACATCAATGACCCGGCGACTCGTGAAGATGCTGCACAGATCATGTCCAAACGTGTCGGTGTCGATGCGAAGACCTATATGCAGTTCATTGATGGCACGCATTTGCTGGATCTGGCCGCCAACAAGAAAGTCTTTACCAAAGGTGATGGCTTCGACTCGATCTATGGTTCCAGCTACCATGTGAACAAGTTCAATGTGGCCAACGGCATTTATACGACTGAAATGAATGTGGATGGTGTGATTGTTCCGACTCTGTTACAAGAACTCAAATAGAGCATGCCGCCTCATTGGGGAATGTAATCTAGACCCATAAAAAAATCCCCGGATTGGGGATTTTTTATTGTTAGATGAATATTAAAATATTAAAGCTGCGTACTTTTGGAAAAGACATTGATAAAAATAATGCCAATGATCATAAACGCCAGACCGATCAGCGCGGGAAGATCCAGTTGCTGTTTAAACACCAAGAGGCCAACCGTTGAAATCAAGATAATGCCGGCACCAGACCAGATTGCATAGGCAATGCCCATCGGAATGGTTTTCATGGTCAGTGACAGGAAAAACAGGGCAACGGCATAACCGGCAATGGTGGCAAGTGAAGGCCAGAGCACGCTAAAACCATTGGAAGCTTTCAATGCAGAAGTGGCAATGACTTCTGCAATAATGGCAATCGACAGATATAAAAAAGACATATTTCTCCCTATAACACCCGTTCTGCATGTTGCATCAGGTGATCCTGTTCTGACTTCAGCCAGATTTCAGCTTGTGTAGTCGTGGGGGTTGTATATTGAAATTGGTAATCTGGCTGGTATATATCCAGCTCAAAAATCAGGTCAATGTCGCGACCATCTAAAATGACATGCTGAACCAGACTGCTTCCATTGAGAACTTCAAAATTTTCCAGGTTAAAAGCTTTACCTGTCTCACTGCTGCAGGTGCTGTAAGTTTTAGCTTGACCATCAGTCCCGATAGAAACCTCAAAACTTTCCAACAAGGCAAACACGGTCGGATCAACAGCTTTCAAGTCCATTTGAGCGACTGTACTTTGCACTTCAGGCAAACGCGTCAGGGCATAAGCAATATGATCAGCGCAAATAATCAGGCCGCCATCCATTTCCAGTGTCTGACCAGATTGAACATCAAGCGCAGACTGAAGACGTAGGCCTAAAAATAAACCGTGCTGTACCTGCTGGCGCCAGTCTTCGACATAGACATTACTTGGAGAAAATTCCAGAATGCAGTTGCCAATCGCATGCAACCTGGCTGGTTCCGGCCATTGCACATGATTCTGGTAATTGGCGTAGTCTTTCACGTCCCAGGACAAGAGTTGGTTGGCGCTATCCCAAAGCGTATTGCCAATCCAGCCTTGGCGTTCCTGAACAGCAGTTCCCGTCTGGCTTTTTAGACGTAGATCAATGGTAAAACTGCGCGACTGAAACCAGTACACAATGGTATTTTCATCAGTCAGGCCATTATAAAAACTGATGCTTTTACGTCGGAAAGCACCATATAAAAAGCCCGGAATAATCTCTGGCTGAGGGGTAGTGGGCTTTAAAGTTTTAATTACTTCAAACAGATTCATGATGCTGTCTCCGCCTGTTCTTCAAGTCCAAAAGAGGAAAGTGGTACAGCATTTTTTAAGACCAGTTCACCGCTAGCAACGCGATGTTTTAAATATTGAAAGGTCGGGGCGGTCTGATTAAATAGATGCTCGCCCCCGATCAGGGCAGAATATTTGGAATTTTCAGTGTGAATAACCGGTTCAATCACGGTGTCATAATTGCAGGCGCAAAACAGAGGGAATGAATAACGTTCTTCAGAGACTTTTTTCACGCGGTGCTTGGTGGCGAGATATTTACCATTTGACAGAATTTCCATCATGTCACCGATATTCATCACCAGTGTATTTTCAATCAGTGGAATGTCGATCCATTCGCCGGCTTTATTCAAAACCTGTAAGCCGGGTGCGGTGGGTAACAGCAAGGTAAAGCATTCGTAATCGGTATGTGCGCCAATGCCTTCGGCATCTTGCACTTCCGGATTATAGGGATAATGAATCAAGCGTAGCTGACTTGGTGCATCAGTAATTTTGCTTTCAAAAAAGTTCTCACGAACGCCCAACGCCAGTGCAAAGGCAGAAAAAATCTGCCGGCTGATCTCACGCAGATGACTATAGTATTGGCTGACAATAGACTTGAAATCCGGATGGTCTGGCCATAAGGTGGGCCCAAGTAAAGGACAGTCTTTTCTTACCCCCTGATAATCATAATTGACATCATAGGCTTCTTTTAAATCATAACTGTTGCCGGCAAACTGTTCTTCGCCAATCGGCACATAGCCACTATGGTTTTTTGATTTGCCAATATAGTGCTGCATTTTGGTGTCCAGATCCTGAGAAAAATAGGACTGGGCCATTTCAATCAGGGCTTTGGCGTAATCAGAATTAAACTGGCTACCTTGCAGATAAAGAAATCCGACTTCTTTACAGGCATGATCCAGAGCATGAGCAACTTCAATACGATCGGCTAAATCCGGACTTTGTAATTTTGAAATATCAACCAGTGGGAGTACATATTGCGCTTGCATGATAATCACCTCTAATGTTGGTCGTCCAACACAGCGATTAAAACCTTCGGGTCGTCCCAAAGGCATTTTGGATAAGATTATTTATTGCTGCTGACCTTGGTCATACGCGGAATGACCGGCAGTTCTGCCAGTGCCGGATCCAGTTCATCTTCTTCAGCATGCACCAGATAATCGACACGTTGTCTTAACTGTTTAAATTCAGGACTAAGCATGACGTCTGGATGGCGTGGACGAGGTAGATCAACTTCGATAATTTCCTTGATTTCACCCGGATTGGCTTTCAGCGCCACAATACGGTCGGCCAGTAAAATGGCTTCATCCATATCGTGAGTCACAAAAATGATGGTGATGTCGATATTTTGCCAAAGATCCATCAGATGACGCTGCATTTTTTGCCGGGTATGCGGATCGAGTGCTCCAAAGGGTTCATCCATCAACAGGATCTTCGGTTCATTGACCAAAGCCCGGGCAATCGCGACACGCTGTTTCATCCCGCCAGACAGCTCATGCGGATACTGGTTTTCATACTTTTCCAGACCAATGATATTGATCCATTCACGTGCCTGCGCTTCGGCCGCTGCACTACTTTGGCCTTTCATGCGCGGGCCAAACATGACATTTTCCTTGACGGTTTTCCATGGAAACAGGGTATAGCCCTGGAACACCATGCCACGCTCTGGACTTGGGCCGGTAATCGGCTGGCCATCCACCAGAATCTCACCACTGCTATAAGGATCCAGACCGGCGACTACACGGCTAAAGGTTGACTTGCCGCAACCGGAAGGCCCAATCACACAGATGAACTCCCGCTTATGAATTTTCAAATCAAGGGCATTTAAAACCGTACGTTCAGTTTTGCCATGACTGAATTTTTGTGTCAGTTGCTTCGCTTCCAGAATCACCGGACGGCTATAAATCTTGTCGAAGTATTCACGGGTATTAAATTCAGTGTTTTGCATCAGTTAGCTCCCGCTTTCCATTTAAATAAGCGTTGTCCCAGTTTCATTAAAATCACATCACACAGCAGACCAATCACACCGATAATCAGGATCGCGGCAAAGACATTATCAAAGTTTTGATAGCGGGCTTGCTGGGTAATGAACCAGGTAATCCCGGAGGTACTGCCGATCAGTTCTGCTACGATCAGGTAAGTCCATGCCCAGCCGAGCAACACACGCAGATTACGGTAAATTTCAGGCAGGGCGGCAGGAATCACCACATGTAACAGACTTTTGAGTTTATTGGTGCCCAGAGTAAAACCGGCTTCGATCAGGCTGCGATCCACCAGACGTGTGGTATTGGCAATAATCAGGATTTGCTGGAACAAGGTTCCAATCACAATAATGGCAATTTTTGGTGCATCATTAATTCCGAGAATTGCCACTGCCAGTGCACCAAAGGCCGGAGCAGGCAAATAACGAAAAAATTCGACAAAGGGCTCGGTCAGCTGGGAAATTTTATTTGAAAATCCGCATAAAATACCGAGTGGAATACCAACCAAGGAAGAAATAAAGAACGCGGTAAACACCAGCTTGATACTGTGCCACAGACTTTCATGAAACCAGGGGGCATTGGCCTGAGCAGGCTCCGTGGTAAACGCCGTGACCAGTGCAATCGCAACTTCATGTGGTGCAGGCAGATAAATCGGGTTGACCAGAATACCCTGCGGCGGAGCCAGACCCTGATCTACCGCAGACTGCGCAGCAGAAAAAAACTGGTCTTTATCAATACGACTCTCGACCTGTAAATAGGCAACACTACCTGAATCAGTAATCTGGACTTGTGGATGCCAGATAAATGGCAAATAGCTGACCGCACACCAAATCAGAACTGGTATTAAAAAAGACCCCAAGCCAAACAGCAATTTATTTCTTTGACTGAGTTCACGTGCAACGTAACTCATAGTGTTGCCCCTCAATATTACAAATTTTATAAAACGTAATACTGAATAAGCAAAATGAATGCCATTTCATCTCAAATCCTGAAATGACTCTTAAAATGGCTTATTTTTATAGAAAAATTAGCAGACAACTCTTAATCATATTCAAGAAGTTAGATCAGAATGCAGAGATTTTTAATCATTTTCTGGAAAATAGACTCAATGAAAAAGACCTGAAAAATCAGGCCTCTTTTTTCAGTAACATCATTTAGCCAATAATGTCTGCATGCTGGCTTTGCAAACTATAGATGCACTGTTCTGCAATCTGTTTTTTCTCGGCTACGGTCATTTCAATATCTTCCCATTTCTGCATCTGCTGCAGGAGCCAGATAAAATCATCGACTTTCGGTTCGGCACTTTCCCCAACAAAATTCCGGATGATATTCTTGATCTTGTAAAAGTCATAGACATGCCGCTGGGCGGAACATTCAAACTGAATAATCTGATAGTCTACCAGCATGTCCCATACTTCTGATAAATCACTGCGCTGCTTTAAATCATCCTGCGCTTTTTGTACTGCCTTGACCACTGCCTCTACAGTAAATGGATGCTGTTCTGCCCATTCCTGGGTCATGGCCAAGACTTTATCGGCAACTTTTGGAATGACATTCTGGCTTGCTGCGACGATAAAACTATAGCCTTCAAGTTTGGCCTGAATATTCCAGGGTTCTCCCACGCAAAAGCCATCGAATACCTGTTCCGCGATTCCTTTTACCATGGAAGGCGGTGGAGAGGTCATCAGCTGGATATTCTTGGCCAGTTGTGGATCAGTCAGCGCCAGCCATTCTTTTAAACAGTAATGGTGAATCGAATATTTATAAACATAGGCCAGATTGATGGAATGATTCTGTTGTAAAGCCTGTACCAGTTTCTTTGAGGTATTCTGTTCATCATCCCCAGGCTGGATGCCGAGTTCATAGCACAAATCCTGGCGCAGGCTAATAAAAGCCTGATTCACGCTCAGTACTAGAGGGGTTTGCAAAGCCACCTGTAACTGGTCTGTACCCAGGGCAGCAGCGGGCAGCATGGCAGACAAGCAATGTGCAGCATCCAGAAAGCCATAGGCCAGACGGTCACGCAAACTAGACCAGGAGGCCTCATGGATTAAATTGATGGTTAATCCTTGCTCAGCAAAATACCCCTGTTTTTCGGCCCAGAGAATGGCAACACAATCAAGTAAAGGAATATAGCCAATATTGAGTTCAGTTTTTTCTAATGTGGACATATGCTTTTCCTTATTGGCCCAATAACAGCTTCTGTGCATCCAGTAAGCGTCTGGCCATTTCACCAATGGTAATCCGGTGACTCATGGCATTTTTACGCAATAAAGCAAAAGCTTGTTCTTCCGTTAATGCATGCAGCTGGATGAGCAACGCTTTGGCTTTATCGATATCTTTACGGTCAATCAGTTTGTCCTGGGTTTCTTTTAAATCATTCAGCAGCTTTTTATGCTTGCGAAACTGTTCAATTGAAATTTCCAGAATGCTTTCTAGTTTGGTGGGATCAATACCATCGACAATATAAGCCGTGATTCCGGCATCAATCGCACTTTTGATGGTGTCTTTATTGGAGTTCTGGGTAAACAGCACGGTCGGAAGTTCATATTGGCTGACACAGCTTTCAATAATATCCCGATGCGGATGATCCATATTCAGCAAGATCACATCTGCATGAATACCCTTAACATGTACCATATTCAGGTCATTCAGGATTAAACAGGCCACCACCTGAAAATCATGTGAAAGTAAGGATTCCTGGATGAATTGGGCGCGCTCCAGATCATCATCAATAAGAGCAATTCGTAATTTGGACATGGAATATTTTCAAGTAAGGCCTAAGGAATATTCAAGCAGGAGTAAAGCAAAAAACATGCCATTAAATTGGTGCATAAAATTCTATTTTTCTGTTCAATTTAGTGCATAGCTTTAGGGATTTCAGCTGATGGCTGATCAAAATGAAGCGTTTAGGTAGATCATCTGCCTGAAATAAGGCGTTTTCTTATTGGAAAAGTTGGCACGATTTCTGCATTTATTAAATCGTCAAAGATGACTTTCAATACTAACAACGGCCAACGATGTCCGTTCTGATCGTAATTGCACTTTCAAGGAGTGTGATTGGTATTTCGTTCAGCACAGGATAAATGACATGGTCAGTTGTTCAGCAATACAAAACGCACAAGCGTTTCAACCCTTCCTCCAGCATTACAAAGCGCTAGGTTGCGGTATTTACAACATATTCAATCAGCAGACATATCAATGCCTAGACGTGATATGCGGCTTTTTATCATCTTTAAAAAAACAATAGTTGGAGTGCAGATATGAAAATTCTCATGATTGGGCATGGCATGGTGGGGCATAAATTCATCGAATCTGTACTGGAACAGGCCGGTGATGACATTGAGCTGACCATTTTGGCAGAAGAGCCACATTTAGCTTATGACCGGGTACATTTGACCGAATATTTCAGCGGCAAGTCGGTCAAGGATCTGAGTCTGTGTCGTAGTGATTTTGCCGATGCTTATGGCATTGATTTGCGACTTAATACTAAAGCGGTTGAAATTGATCAGCTCCATAAAACCGTCACCACCAGCCAGGGTGATGTGCTGAGTTTTGACAAGTTGATTCTCGCTACCGGTTCTTATGCCTTTGTGCCACCAATCCCGGGCAATGACCGTCAGAATTGCTTTGTTTATCGTACCATTGAAGATCTGGATGCCATTCGTGCAGCCAGTCTGAATGCCAAAACTGGCGTAGTGATTGGCGGCGGCTTGCTAGGGCTGGAAGCAGCGAAAGCCCTGCGAGATCTGAATCTGGAAACCCATGTCGTAGAATTTGCTCCGCGTCTGATGGCGGTGCAGATTGATGATCTGGGCGGCCGGGTACTGCGCTCTAAAATTGAAGACCTTGGTGTCAAGGTACATACTCAAAAGGCCACGTCAAGTATTGAAGATGGTGACAGCACTCAGCATGTAATGAAGTTCGGAGATGGTTCGGTGCTTGAAACCGATATCATCCTGTTCTCGGCCGGCATTCGTCCGCGTGATGAACTGGCGCGCCAAAGTGGTTTACTGATTGGTGAGCGTGGCGGCATCATCATTAATGATTATTGCCAGACCTCACATCCGGACATTTATGCCATTGGTGAATGTGCACTTTGGGACAATAAAATTTATGGTCTGGTTGCACCAGGCTATGACATGGCGCGGATCGCGGCAAAACATGTCCTAGGCCAAGAAAGTCATGCATTCGCTGGTGCGGACATGAGTACCAAGCTCAAACTGATGGGTGTGGATGTTGCTTCTATTGGTGACGCACATGCCATGTCACCTGGTGCCTTGAGCTATTTCTATGCTGATGAAGCGGCGCAGGTTTATAAAAAAATCGTGGTGTCAGCAGATAAGACCAAGCTGCTGGGCGCGGTGCTGGTGGGCTGTGCCAAAGAATATAGCGATCTTCTACAAATGATGCTGAATGGTCTGGCTGTACCGGAACAACCGGAAAGCCTGATCATGCCGGGCTTTGATCAGTCGACCTCCAAATCGGGTGGCAGTGGCATCGATTTGTTGCCTGACAGTGCGACCATCTGTTCCTGTAATAATGTTTCCAAAGCTGATATCTGTTCAGCCATTGATGGCGGTGCAACTTCATTGGGTGCACTGAAAAAATGCACGCAGGCTGCAACAGCGTGCGGTGGCTGTGCGCCATTGGTGACGCAGGTTCTCAAATCTGAATTACAGCGTCAGGGTGTCACGGTGAACAATCACCTGTGCGAACATTTTGCCTATTCACGTCAGGAACTATATCACCTGGTTCGTGTGCATGAAATCAAGACTTTCTCTGACCTTATCCAGCAACATGGTCATGGGATGGGCTGTGATATCTGCAAACCGACTGTAGCCAATATTCTGGCATCCTGCTGGAATGACTTTGTCCTAAAACCTAGCCATGCCGGTTTGCAGGATAGCAACGACTACTACCTCGGCAATATCCAGAAAGATGGTTCCTATTCGATTGTGCCACGTGTGGCAGGCGGCGAGATTACTCCGGATGGCCTGATTACCATCGGTCAGATCGCCAAAGATTATGGTCTATATACCAAAATCACGGGCGGACAACGAATTGACATGTTTGGCGCGCAGGTACATCAACTGCCTGAAATCTGGGAAAAACTGATCAATGCCGGTTTCGAGTCCGGACATGCCTACGGCAAATCCCTACGTACGGTGAAATCTTGCGTGGGCAGTACCTGGTGCCGTTTTGGAGTCGATGATTCTGTCGGCTTGGCGATTTTTCTGGAGAACCGTTATAAAGGCCTGCGTTCACCACATAAAACCAAAATGGCAGTATCCGGCTGTACCCGTGAATGTGCAGAAGCACAGAGCAAGGATGTCGGTGTCATTGCCACCGAAAAAGGCTGGAATCTATATGTATGCGGCAATGGCGGCATGAAACCGCGCCATGCTGAACTGCTCGCTTCGGATCTGGATACTTCCACACTGATCAAATATATCGACCGCTTCTTTATGTTCTATATCCAGACGGCGGACCGTCTGCAGCGCACCAGCGTATGGCGTGACAATATGGAAGGCGGTCTGGACTATCTGAAAGATGTCATTGTGCATGATTCACTAGGCATTGCTGCTGAACTGGAAAACCGTATGCAGCATGTGATTGGCACTTATCAGGATGAATGGCGCACCGCGATTGAAGATCCTGAAGTACGCAAACGCTTTAAGACTTTTATTAATGCCAAAGCAGCCGAGCAGAATGACCCGCATATTCAGTTTGCGCCTGTACGTGGCCAGATTCGTCCAAAGACAGAAGCTGAACGTGATTTAAACCGTATTCCAGTGGTTGAAGCCTAAATACCACAGTCAGGGAGAATGAAAATGACAATTTTAAAAGACATGAACGAACTGAACTGGTATGAAGTCTGCAATCTGGATGAGATCACTCCGAATACCGGTGTGGCAGCCCTGATTGAAGATCAGCAGATTGCAATTTTTCGCGTGGGTCAGGAACAGCGGGTTTATGCACTCAGCAATCAGGATCCGTTTAGTCTGGCCAATGTCATGGCACGTGGCATTCTGGGTGATCTGCAAGGTGAGCGTGTAGTCGCATCCCCAATTTACAAGCAGCATTTCAGTCTGGTGACCGGTCGTTGTCTGGAAGAACAAGAGCAGAAATTACTGGTATTTCCAACCCGAATTGAAAATGGCAAAGTTCTGGTGAGTCCAACCGCACAAAAGACTTATATTTCCAGTAATGGTCAAAACACAGAGCGCTTAAAACTGGTACTGGTCGGGAATGGACTGGCGGGTATGCGCTGTCTGGAAGACTTGCTGGATATGGCGCCAGATCGTTATGACATGACCGTAATTGGGGAGGAACCATGGGGCAATTACAACCGGATCATGTTGTCACCGGTATTGTCTGGTGAGAAAAGTTTTGCCGAAATTATGCTGCATTCAGCCGACTGGTATGCCGAAAAAGGCATTCGATTCATAGCTGGAGATGCTGCAATCTCTATCGACCGTTCACGTAAGCAGGTTCATACCGAAAAAGGCGAAGTCGTTGCTTATGACCGTCTGATCCTCGCGACCGGTTCCAAACCCTTTGTGCCGCCAATTCCAGGTGCTGAACTTGAAGGCGTGATTAGCTTCCGGGATATTCAGGATGTTAACCGCATGCTGGATTACTGCAAAACCAAGCAAAACGCCGTCGTGATTGGGGGCGGTCTGCTGGGGCTGGAAGCAGCTTATGGACTGAAGCAGCAGGGAATGAATGTGACTGTGCTGCACCTGATGGACCGTATTATGGATCGTCAGCTGGATATGAAAGCCAGTCAAATGCTGAGGAAATCAATTGAAGACAAAGGTATCCGGATCATTACCGAAGCCAACACCGAAGAGCTGCTCGGTATTGATGGTCACGTGACTCAACTGCGTTTAAAAGACGGGACAGTGCTGGATGCCGATTTGGTGGTCTTTGCCGTCGGGATTCGACCAAATAAAACTCTGGCTGAACAGGCTGGCTTGCGCTGCAATCGTGGGGTGCTGGTGAATGACACCATGCAAACCTATGACCCGAGTATTTATGCAGTGGGTGAATGTATTGAGCATCGTGGTCAGACCTTTGGACTGGTTGAGCCATTATGGGGACAGGCCTTTATCTGTGCGACGCATCTGGCTGAACATGGCCGACTGACCTTTAAGGCACCGACTGTTCCGACCCAGCTCAAGGTTAGCGGATGTGATGTCTTCTCTGCCGGCAATTTTGAACCTCAGGATGATTTTGAAGATATCGTGCTGAATGATGAAAAACGTCAGATTTATAAACGGATCATCATCCAGCAGGACAAGGTCATTGGTGCGGTGCTATTTGGTGATACTGAAGATGGGGCTTGGTATGCAGAACTGATTGCAGACCAGACACCAATTGGTAATATCCGCAGCAAACTGCTTTTTGGTCGGGATTTTGCATTAAAAAAGGCAGGGTAATCGGATCAATCTCCCTCAACCCCTCTTTGGAAAAAAGGGGACCCTCACTCCTTTATTAAAGGAGGGTTGGGGAGGATTAAAGCTTTTGAGACATAGAAAAAATTTAAATCAAACCTGTAAAAGCTAGATATCAGAGATTTGGTGAAACAAGTGAATTTGGATGATTAAGGAGCGCAGCAGCAATGAATAGTATTCCGGTTATGGAACTACATAGCTCTACTGAATCCCAAATAAAAACCACTCAGACGACCTGTCCTTATTGTGGAGTAGGCTGTGGTGTCATCGCGCACGTAAGCCAAACCTCGATGGGTGAAAAGGTTCAGATTGAAGGCGATGTTCAGCATCCTGCGAACTTGGGCAAGTTGTGTATTAAAGGCAGTCATCTCGCCGATACACTTGGCTTAAAAACCCGACTTCTGCATCCGATGACTGGTCGAAAAGAACAGCGGCAAATAAGCACTTGGGATCATGCCATTTCAAGTATTGCCAATAAATTTCAGCAATGTATTGATCAGTATGGGCGCGACAGCATCGCCTTTTATGTCTCTGGCCAGCTTTTAACTGAAGACTATTATGTGGTGAACAAGTTTGTAAAAGGCTATCTCGGTACTGCCAATATTGATACCAATTCAAGACTGTGCATGTCATCTGCTGTGGCAGCGCATAAACGGGCTTTTGGCGAAGATCTGGTACCGGCCAGCTATACAGATTTTGAGCAGACAGAAATGGTGGTTCTGGTCGGATCCAATACCGCCTGGTGCCATCCGGTGCTTTATCAGCGCATTATGAAAGCCAAAGAAGAGCGGGATTTATTCGTGGTAGTGATTGATCCACGCTTTACCGCAACCTGTGAAGCGGCAGACTTACACTTACCCATTTTACCCGGTCAGGATGTCGCGCTGTTTAATGGCTTGTTGCAATATCTTCAGCAAAATGGTCATGCCGATCTGGATTTTGTTACACACCATACTCAAGGTCTGGAGCAGGCGCTTGCCAGTAGCTCGACAGAGTCATCGCTTGAAAGCGTGGCAAAACGTACCGGTATTGCTATTGAAAAATTAACCTTATTTTTTCAGAAATTTGCCCAGAACGAAAAAATCATGAGCCTGTTTTCCATGGGCGTAAACCAATCCTCTCAAGGAGTAGACAAAGCCAATAGCATTATCAACTGTCATTTATTGACAGGAAAAATAGGCAAACCCGGTTCGGCACCTTTTTCCATGACCGGACAACCGAATGCGATGGGCGGACGGGAAGTCGGGGGGCTGGCCAATATGCTGGCCAGCCATCTAGATTTGGAGAACCCGCAGCATCAGCAACTGGTGCAGGACTTCTGGCAAAGCCCGGTCATCGCGCGGCAGCCCGGATTAAAAGCAGTAGATTTATTTCAAGCGGTGGAAAGCGGAAAAATCAAGGCCATCTGGATTATGGCCACCAATCCGATCGTGAGTTTGCCCAATGCAGATCAGGTTAAACGCGCTCTGGAAAAGTGTGAATTTGTAGTGGTTTCCGATATTTGTCTCGACACTGATACCACGCAATATGCCGATGTACTGTTACCGGCACTGGGTTGGGGCGAAAAAGATGGCACAGTCACCAATTCGGAGCGCCGTATTTCACGGCAAAAGGCCTTTTTGCCGGCTCCGGGTGAAGCCAAAGCAGACTGGTGGGCCATTTCCCGGGTGGCTCAGGTCTTAGGTTTTCGCGGTTTTGACTTTAACAATAGCCATGACATTTTTCTGGAACATGCCCGTTTATCTGCCTATCAGAATGGTTCACTTTCGCAACGCGCAGATACGCCAAATTTCCGCTATTTCAACCTGCAAGGTTTAACTCATCTCAGTTTTGCAGAATATCATAATCTGGCACCGATCCAGTGGCCAGTCTGGGATAAGCAAGAAGTTCATCAGGTTGGTCAACTATTTAGTCAAGGCCAGTTTAGCCATGCAGATGGCAAAGCCAGATTGGTGCCAACAGTTGCAGCCGATCCGGTACATGCTATTTCTACTGAATATCCGCTGATCCTAAATACCGGACGCATTCGTGATCAATGGCACACCATGAGCCGTACCGGATTATCTGCCAGTTTATCCCAGCATCGTGCCGAGCCTTATTGTGAGCTGCATCCGCACGATGCGCTAAAATATGGCCTGAAAGATGCCGAGCTGGTCGAGGTGAAATCGGCTTGGGGAAGTTGTGTACTCCGTGTGCAATTTTCACAAAATATGCGACGTGGCCAGATTTTTGCACCGATTCACTGGAACGACCAGTTTGCGTCCGATGCGCGGATTGGCAAAGTGGTGAATCCGGTGGTTGACCCGATTTCCGGCGAGCCAGAGTTTAAGCATACTCCGGTGATGATCCAGCCATTTTATACTCAGTGGCAGGGCGTGCTGTATGTACGGGAAGGCTTTGAACAACAGATCCAGACCATGATTGAAAATATGGTGTGGTGGAGCAAAATTCAAACCACTCAGGCCATCCGTTATGAACTGGCAGACCGGCGCAGGTTTTCTGACATCACCGGGCAGATCAAGAGTCTCTTAGACTTTAATGATGAAAGCTTTGAATGGCTGAATCTCGAAGATCAAACGGCGCATATCAGTCATAGTGTGGTTCTTCAGGATGGCCAGTTAATTGCCAGTTTTTATATCGCACCGGCGGCATTATTGCCAGATCGTGACTGGGTGGCTGGCCTGTTTAGACGTGAACGTCTGAGTGCATTACATCGTAAAGCATTGCTGGCAGGTCAGGCCATGTCGATGGGAAATAGTGAAGGAGCATTGGTCTGTAGCTGTTTTAAGGTCGGCAAGAACCGAATTATTCAAACCATTAAAGATAAAAATATCACGCATGAAAAACAGGTGACTGCATGTCTAAAAGCCGGAGGAAATTGCGGTTCGTGTTTGCCAGAAATTAGAGGCCTGATTAAGGCCTGCCAGACGGAGTGCATAGAATGAAAAGAAGAGTGATGAAGACGGTGTCTTATCCGGAAACCGACGTGGTGATTCTGGCCGGAGGTTTAGCGCGGCGCATGAATGGCATCAATAAATTGCTGCACAAATTTGATGATGAAATCCAGCTAATTAAAATCCATCAGCAACTGAAGTCCCGGGCAAGCAAAGTCTGGGTCAATAGCCATCGGGATCACTCTATTTATAAACGGATGATTCCTTCGATTGATTTTTATCAGGACGATGAACCCGGCTTTCAGGGACCATTGATGGGCATGAAGAGTGCCTGGTCACATGTGGAATCTGATTATGTGCTGTTCGTGCCTTGTGATGTGACCTATATCCCCAAAAAGGTCATTTCACGTTTACATCAGGCCCTGCAACGACATCCTTTATCTGAAGTGGCGGTAGTTGAAATCAATGAAAAGGCATTGTTTCCATTCTGTCTGATGAAACGCAGCAGCTTACCCACTCTTATACAACATCTTGAAAATGATCAGCACAGTTTAAAACTCTGTTTTGCTGACATGCACATGCAGCGGGCAAGCTTTAAAAATCGTGCCCTGTTTTTTCACAGTATTAATTCATTTGACGAGCTACAGCAGCATCAACAGCTTAACTTTCTCTAGCGTTTAAAATGCTAAAAGTCGAATTATCATATTCTGGTTCACCAAAATATTGCTTTTTTTATTTTTCGAGCAAACTTTCGGACTAAAAAAGAACAAATGTTATCCATTAATATTATTTAAAAATAAATTTGTGCAAAGTTGGAACACTTATTGCTCATTCATTGTGAAGAAATAGGGCAGTAAATCAAGACTGTTAAATAACCGTGCAGATCTCATCATGGACCGCAGCAATGAACAGCATGACAGCTTTAGCACCTCGCAGTATCTTTCAGGATCAGTTTGGACGGCAGAAACGTAAGTTGCGGATCTCGGTGACTGACCGTTGTAATTTCAAATGCAGCTATTGCATGCCTGAACATCCGCAATGGATGAATAAAAAAGATTTGCTCAGTTTTGAAGCCCTGTATGCTTTTTGCGAGTTTATGGTGCGACACGGGATTGAGCAGATCCGGGTGACGGGTGGCGAACCGTTGATGCGTCAAGGCATCGTTCATTTTATTGCCCGCTTACAGACATTGAAAGCCTTTGGCCTGAAACGTATTTCCATGACCAGTAATGGCCATTATTTAGCAGATTATGCTCAATTGCTTAAACAGGCAGGACTGGACGATCTAAATATCAGTCTAGACAGTCTTGATCCAAAGCAGTTTCAGCAACTGACCCAAAAACAGTTACAGCCTGTACTTCAAGGTATTTCTGCCGCACAGCAGGCAGGTTTGACCGTCAAGATCAATAGTGTGCTGATCAAAGGCATCAATGACAATCAGATTATTCCTTTGGTGAAATGGGCACAGCATCAGGCTATAGAACTGCGTTTTATTGAGTTTATGCCCCTCGATGGCGATCAGAAATGGAATCCGTCTGATGTCATCAGTGAGCAGGATATCCTGGATCAACTGAAAACTGAATTTGATGTCCAGGTATCTCAAGGACAAGGCGCCAATCCAGCCCGCGGCTATTTGGTCAATGGGCAGCCTTTAGGGATTATTTCCACCATTACCCATTCATTTTGCGGTGATTGTGATCGCCTACGCCTCAATGCCCAAGGTGAATTTTATAACTGTTTATTTGCCAGACAAGGCCTGAACCTTAAGGCAGATATTGAACAACTGGCGCTGGATCATTTCGCCACACAGACATTTCAGCACAAGCTCCACACTTATATCTGGCATAAAGAGGCCGGCTTCCATGCGATCCAGCAATCACCAATACAAAAGCCGATTCGAAAAATCAGCATGCACAGCATTGGAGGATAAATATGTCACTCACTCAGCAAAAATTAATTCATATCAAAATAGAAGCCTTCGGTGCGATTGAACGACAACTTCCAGCAGATTTAAATTTGCAATGTGAGTCTGAAATTCAGGTTTCTGAAGTCCTGAACCAGTTGTTATCCCTCTATCCCGATATACAGCCCATGCTGGAACGCTGCGCCTGTGCAATCGGTGAAGACATTATTTCCAGACAGAACGTTTTAAATCGGGACAGTACGCTGGTGCTGTTATCGCCGGTAGCAGGAGGCTGAGATGCAACTCAAACCATTAAAACAATTTGCTCGAATCCAGCAGACTGCTTTTAGTCTGGAGGATTTTGATGGTATCCAGCATTTTCCGGAATGTGGTGGAATCGGCATCTTTGTCGGAACAGTACGTAACCATCATCAGGGGAAAGCTGTGCATGCCCTGAAATATACCGCCTATGCGCCTGTGGCTGAAAAAATGATTCGTGAAATTGAACAGCAGATCCAGATCAAATACCAGGTGTCTTATGTGCGGGTAGTGCACCGTATTGGTGAGCTGGAGGTTGGGGAAACAGCCATTATTGCTATGGCTTATGCGGCCCATCGTCGTGAGGCCTTCGCTGCCTGTGAGGAAGCTGTGGAACGGGTGAAGCATGAAGTTCCGGTCTGGAAAGAAGAATTTTATACGGATGGTAGCAGTCAATATGTCGAAGGCTGTTGTATCCGAAAAGATCATGGACCTGAAACGGATCACTCTCATCCTGCAGAAGATCTGCATTGTCAGCATCACCATGTAGCACCACACGCTTGCCAATCACCATCTAATTAAATGTGTCTAATGAGGATGCATAAGGTGAATCACTTTAAACAGATTTTAAAATTAGCTCGGGATGAATCATGAAAAATGTAGGGATGAAAGCAGAAAGTTACCGTACAGCAATTGCCACTGGAATCCTGCATGCACCGCCACATTGCATTGAGTTGCTGCGTAATGGCAATACTGAAAAAGGGGATGCCCTGAAAACAGCACGCATTGCCGGCATTCTGGGTGCCAAACGGACCGATGAGCTGATTCCACTGTGCCATCCATTGCCGATTTATCGTGCCGATGTCGAATATAAACTGTTTGATGCACATGTCGAAATTATTGCTACCGTTGAAACCATTGGACCCACCGGTGTGGAAATGGAAGCTTTGACAGCGGTCAGTCTGGCGGGTCTGACCTTGTATGACATGCTGAAGCCACATTGTGAACCGGAAGATTTGTCGCTGGATCAATGCAGGTTGCAGCAGAAAAAAGGTGGAAAATCACATTTTACCCGCGTACTTAAAGAGAGTCTGTCCGCTTCAGTTATTGTACTGTCCGATACGGTTGCAGCAGGCAAAAAGCCGGACACTGCCGGACAAAACGTACTGGAAATTTTAAAAGAAGCCAATTTTGATTCTATTAGTTATCAGGTCATTCCAGATCGCCCTGAACAGCTATTGACCCTGATTGAACAGCAGAAAAATCAGTATCCGCTGATTCTAACTGTGGGCGGTACTGGCTTAGGTCCTAAAGACCTGACCGTCGAAACCCTACAACCTTTGCTGCAACGGGAAATTCCCGGTTTAATGGAAGCTTCACGTAGTTTTGGGCAAAAACGTACCCCTTATGCAGCATTAAGTCGTGGCGTGGCTGGCTATATTGAGAACAGTCTGGTGATGACCCTACCGGGAAGTCGGCAGGGTGCGAAAGAATCCCTGATCGCGGTACTTCCGGCTTTGGTGCACTTGTTTGATGTGCAAAAAAATATCCCACATGCGGGAGGTTATCAATGAATCAGGCACTATCACATTCAGCCTGCGGTGCTGAGCCGGGACTGATTTCTGTTGATCAGGCGCTGCAGATGATACTTGAGCAGACGCATATCCTAGCAACTGAAAGCCTGCCGCTTGCTCGGGCTCTGAATCGCTATCTGGCAGAGGCGATTGATTCGGCCATACCATTGCCGCTGTTTTCACAAAGTGCTGTAGATGGCTATGCGCTTTGCAGTCCAGAAAATGTTAGTGCTCACAGCACTTTTGAACTCATTGGAGAGATTCGGGCAGGGCAAAGTACTGAAATTGAACTGCGGCCAGGTCAGGCGGTCCGGATTTTTACCGGTGCCAGGATTCCAGCAGGAACTACAACGGTCGCCCGTCAGGAAATTGTCAAATGCCATGCCAATCAAATCATTATTACAACAGACCTAAAGCCTCATACGGATATACGTGATGCAGGCGAGGAAATCGCACAAGGGCAGCGTCTGGCAGATGCAGGTCAAAAACTGCATGTAGGTGCAATTGCAGCTTTGAGCATGGCAGGCGTAAAGCAGGTTTCAGTCTATCGTTATCCTAAAATTGCTGTCGTGATTACTGGAGATGAAGTGGCTTCCAGCATTGAAGACCTGAATTCCGGAAAAGTCTTTGACGCCAATGCTCCACTGATTCAGGCTTGGTTTCAGTCACAGGGTCAAAACGTAGATATTCTGCATGTGCCCGATTGTGAGTCCGAACTGCAATTATTACTGAACCGACTCAAACACCAATACGATGTCATCTTGACCACAGGCGGGGTTTCGGTGGGTGATTATGATTTCATTCGCCCTGTTGCCCTGGAGCAGGGTTTTGAGCAGATTTTCTGGAAAGTGAAGCAGAAGCCCGGAAAACCGATGTTATTTGCCAAGTATCGTCGAGATGATCAAGGTTACTGTTATCTCTTGGGTTTGCCGGGAAATCCGGCTGCTGTGTATGTCGGGATGCAAATCTATACGGCAACTTTACTGAATGCCTTACAAGGGCAAAAGCAGTCACCTGCATGGCTTAGTGCGGTAATGACACATGATTTGAAAGCGGATGCACGTGAACGTTGTTTAAGAATGGCTGCAGAATTTGATCAGGGTACTTTAAAGCTCAAAAGCCTGGCGAAACAGCAGTCGCATATGTTGAGTAATCTGATGCAGGCCAATTGTCTGGTACGTATTCCGGCAGCAACAGAAATCCAAGCCGGGCATGTGGTACAAGGTTTACTGATTTGAAATGCCTGTCGCAATTCTCAATATTCGAATCACATAGAATGAGAAAGATGGATTTATTCAAAGTTCTACTCACTGGCGTGCTGTTGACTAGCCCCATGCTGTATGCCGAAACAGTTAAAATATATGCCGCAGCCAGCCTGACCAATGCGATTACTGATATTTCCAGACTATATGAGCAACAGCATCAGGACATCCAGATCGTTCCGGTTTTTGCTGCGTCTTCGGTATTGGCGAAACAAATTGCAGCGGGAGCTGAGAGTGATATCTTTTTTTCTGCAGATCTTGAATGGATGCATAATTTACTTAAAAAACAAAAAATTTCGATCGGTCAGATTCGACCTTTGCTCTTGAATGAACTTGTATTGATTAGTCCTATTCAGCAAAAAAATCATTTTAAAATGTCAGCCGACTTTAATTTTGCTAAAGCCTTTCAGGGTTATTTATGTACAGGACAAATGGAATCGGTGCCTGCCGGGAAATATGCCCAGCAAAGCTTAACCCGGTTGGGCTGGTTGAATCCGCTTCGGGGCAGAATTGTCGGTACAGATAGCGTCCGTTCAACTCTCGCATTTGTAGAACGTGGCGAATGTCAGGTCGGCATTGTGTATAGAACTGATGCCTTGATGAGTAAAAAAGTTAAAATTTCAGGAGTATTTCCAGCCAGTACACATCGTCCGATTGTGTATCCAATCGCTTTAACCCGGCAGGGCCAGAAAAATCAGGCAGCAGTCCAATTTTCTGAATTTATCCAGACGAGTCCAAGGGCCAGGCAGATTTTCCAGAAATATGGTTTTAAGCTTAAGGTAGGCTAACTGCTCATGCTTACACCAGAAGAACTGAGTGCCTTAGCGCTTTCAGCCAAAGTAGCGGGCTTTGCCACAGCGGTGTGTCTGCCATTTGCTATCGCCGTAGCATGGTTACTGGCGCGTTATGAATTCAGGGCCAAATTTCTCGTAGAGGCAATATTGCAGATGCCTATGGTGCTACCGCCGGTAGTACTGGGCTATCTTCTGCTCCTGCTATTTGGTCATCAGGGTATGCTGGGGCAATATCTACATAAATGGGGAATTCAGCTGATATTTAACTGGAAAGGTGCGGTACTGGCAGCAATGATTGTGGCATTTCCTTTAATGGTTCAACCAATTCGCTTGTCTTTTCAAATGATCAACCGGCAGTTAGAACAGGTGGCAGGATCTTTGGGCGCCACACCATGGCGGGTATTCTGTAGCATTAGCCTGCCTCTGGCTTTGCCTGGAATTTTAATCGGCAGCATTTTATGTTTCAGCCGCAGTCTGGGAGAATTTGGTGCCACGATTACCTTTGTTGGCAATATTCCAGAAGAAACCCGTACCATTCCCATCGCCATTTATAGCCTGTTACAACAGCCTGATGGAGAAAGTATGGCTATGCGTTTGGTCATTTTATCTCTGATTCTGGCTTTTTCAGCCTTGATTGCAAATTACTGGATCATGCAGAAGTATCAACGTAAATTGGAGGCTTAAGATGCTGAAGTGTGATTTTCAGTTTAATTACGCAAATTTCCAGCTACAGGCCAGTCTGGATATGCAGACACAATTGATTGGTATTGTGGGAGCCTCAGGAAGTGGGAAAAGCACCTTTTTAAAAAATATTGCAGGACTATTAAAACCATCACAAGGCTTTATTCATTTTCAGCAAAAAATATTATTTGATCATCAGCAGAAACTGAATATTCCTGTTCATCAAAGAAAAATTGCCCTGATTTTTCAGCAAGCCCTACTGTTTCCGCATCTGAATGTCGTGCAGAATTTGAAATATGCAGAACAGCTAAATATAAAAAATAAAGGTCTGCAGAAATTTACGTTTGAAGACATTGTGGAGTTACTCGAATTAAAGCCACTACTTCGGCATCGGGCGCATCAGCTTTCTGGTGGACAGGCACAGCGCGTTTCTATCGGTCGTGCACTTTTATCTTCTCCCGACCTATTACTTTTGGATGAGCCTTTAAATGGACTGGATCAAAAGCTGAAAAACCAGATTTTACCTTTTCTGAAAATTGTGATTCATCAAACAGATTTACCCATGATTTATGTGACTCATCATGTAGATGAAGTGGCGTATTTACAGGCACAACTGCTGCATTTTGAAAAGGGAAAAATTATTTGATCCAGCCCTGCACCGATTTAAACCAGCAATGACTCCGGGCAGGTCATCCTATCGCTGTTTTGCTCATAATTTCTCAGAAGATATCTATTTTTCTCTCTATTTTTAAGAAAGAAAAGTCTAAATTTGAAAGTGAAATAAAAATTATTTTATATAAAAGAATAGTTTATTTTATGTTAAAAATAATCTGGCATGACCTATGCATATATCTAATTAAAGTCAAAGAAGACTCTACATTTGTATGACGGCCAATGACGTCCGTTCTGATCGTTACTGATATGCCTTGTGCATCACAGTGACTTAAATACGTTCAGTTCTGGTAAGGAAATGGCTATGTCTTCAAATACAAGTCTCAATAAAGCAACAAAAATAAGTCTATTTAACTTTAGTACTTCAGCGATGCGGGCCTTCCATATGAGTTGGCTCGCTTTTTTTGTCTGTTTCTTTGCGTGGTTTGCCTGTGCACCGTTAATGCCAGTGATTGCCGGTGAATTCAGCCTGACCAAAGAGCAGATCGCCAATATCAATATTGCCGCAGTCGCCATTACAATTCTGGTGCGTCTGATCGTGGGGCCGTTGTGTGATAAATACGGTCCGCGTAAAACCTATACCGCCTTACTGATTATTGGCAGTATTCCGGTGTTTGGTGTGGCGTCGGCCAACAGTTATGAATCTTTCTTGTTTTTCCGTTTATTGATTGGCGCCATCGGTGCCAGCTTCGTGATTACTCAATATCATACCAGTATCATGTTTGCGCCAAATGTGGTGGGAACGGCAAATGCAACTACAGCAGGTTGGGGGAATGCCGGTGGCGGTGCGACTCAAGCCCTGATGCCTTTAATGCTGGCTGCTTTGGTGATGTTCGGTGTAGAACAGGCAATGGGATGGAGAATTGCACTTCTGGTTCCGGGTATTCTGATGATCATTGTCGGTGTACTGTACTGGAAATTCACCCAAGACTGTCCACAAGGCAATTTTAAAGAACTCCGTGCTGAAGGTATTTCTGTTGGTAGCGATAAAAAAGGCGGCCTTGCAATCTTGATGCATGCCGCACGTAACTACCGTGTGTGGATTTTGTTTGGAGCTTATGCAGCCTGTTTTGGTATTGAAATTTTCATCCATAACATTATTGCCTTGTACTTTGTCGACAACTTCCAGTTTGGCCTAAAAGAAGCAGGCATGGCTGCCGGGATTTTTGGTTTACTGGCATTGTTTGCCCGTGCCTTGGGTGGCATTGTTTCAGACAAAGTTGCGATTCAAAAAGGTCTGGATGGTCGAACCAAAGTCCTGTTTGCCTTGATCATGCTGGAAGGTCTGTTTCTTATTCTGTTTTCGCAAATGAATAGTGCAACCTTGGCGATCATGGCAATGACCATCTTTGCCTTGTTTACTCATATGGCATGTGGCGCTACCTATGCACTGGTACCTTTTATCGACCGTGATGCCTTGGGTGGTGTGGCCGGTATTATTGGAGCAGGTGGCAATGTCGGCGCGGTAGCTGCAGGTTTCCTGTTAAAAGGCATGCTGGATATTCAAACCACTTTGATGGTACTGGGTAGCTTGGTGGTGATTGCTGCAAGTTGTGTGTTGATGATCCGCTTCTCTGTCGAACATAAAGAAAAAGAACAGCTGTTATATGAACAGGCAGTAAATGAACGTCATCTGGCGGAAGCACAGCAATAACACTACATTCCTGATTAGTAATGTTTTGCTTTAGAACAACAATTTTTAATAAATTGATTTTAAGTTATTAATTTTAAATGAGAAATGAGTTCTGTGTTTCTATGCCAATGGGTGAAAAATGTTAATGAATAAAAGTGTTATCGCTACAATGCTTGCAGCAGCTGTTATTACAGGATGTGGTAATGACGATAAGAGTTCAATTGATAAAGAAGAGGTGTCCCTAGATCTTAGTTCACTAACTATTGATGAAGCTAAAGAGATAATGACGAGTGGTAAGGTAACAACGGCTGACCTGATGTCTGCTCATTACGATAGAATCGAACAATATGAGCCAAAATATAACGCTTTTATTAGTTTGAGTGAAACAGCTCTATCTGAGGCTGAAGATATAGATCAACGCAGAAAAAAGGGTGATGAACTCGGGGTACTTGCAGGGATTCCTATTGTATTAAAGGATTCAATCGATCAAAAAGGTGTGCCAACTACAGCTGGTTGGAGCGGATTCTCTTCTAAAGCCGGTGGTATAGATCTTATTCCTGAAAAAGATGCACCACTTGTGAAGCGTCTGCGAGATGCTGGAGCAATTATTGTAGGAAAAACTAATTTACCAGTCTTTGCTGCGAGTGGGGATAATGCAAATAACAGTTTTAATGGTCCAACAGGATATGACATCTTTAGTGATAAAGGTCCTCTATTCTATTTTTCAAATATCAAAGACTTTCAGCCAAACGAATATGCTTCACCTGATTTAGAAGCATTCAATACGTTAAGAAGTAACTATTTGGAAATGGCTTTGTTGCACAAACCTATCTGTAAAGGCTTTTTCAGCGATATAATTTTCAAATGAAGAAGCCTACACACAAAATCTACCGCACAACCAATTGGCCCGCATATAACCGAGCACTCATGAGT
>NZ_JBWZQN010000049.1:0-27938 GCF_056724605.1 Prolinoborus fasciculus
GAATCAGCGAAGTGAACTCATGGCCCATTGGCAAGCCTGCAAAGAATACACGTGGTTCTTCACCAGCTTTAGCAATACCAAAGCTTGGCGCACGTGCATTGTTCCCGTCAAAGCGTGCAGTCACCAGGTCAGACAGTGCAGCCACTTCGGACACCAATTCCTGGATTTTGGCTGATTTGTCAGAGCCATCTAAAGTCGCGACCAGTTCAATCGGGCCTTCTAGGCGTTCTAATAGGGTTTTAAGTTGAGCTGAAGTATTTTGGTCTAACATTGCTAACGTCTCCAAAGGAGTAAATGTTTATTTGATAAGAGGATATTAAATGAATTGAAAAAATAGGTAAAACAGTTTGTTTTTATTTTATTGATCGATATTTTAGATCGTTAAGCTAATCCTAGTTTTTTTCTGCCTTATTTAAATTTTTGAGCTGTGTTAAGCAAGTTAAATAGGTTGTCTTAAAAATAGCGTTGAAATTTCATCAAAAAATGCTCCCTATTCAGGAGCATTTTGGGAAATTAATGAATCCGCTGTTCGATACGGAGTGATCGACCCTTGATTGAGTTGGCCAAGAAAAACAAGATTAGGCTAAGTAGTGCCGATAAAATAGCAACACCAATAATAACCAGATTCGTGATCTGGCTCAATTGATCCGCCTGTTGCACCTGTGTATTTACACTCTTGGCTGCTGGTGTCATGGCTTGACCATAGACCTGTTGCTGCATGGTCCAGATTTGTTCAGGCTTGAAACCATATTGTTCAAATTTAGGATCCTGTTTTTCTGCTTCAACCAAGTTTAAAACATAAGGTTTTGCGGCAGATAAATCTTGAGGCTTATGCAGCAATGCCGTTTGCGCCAATAAATAAGATTTCACCGGTGCTGCAATCTCTGAATCAGCCAGGTAACGGGCGATTTCACTATCATTGATATTACTATCGTAATACACCACTTGCTGATAAGCATCATCCCGATCATTGCGCAGATCATGCTGCCAGTAAGTTAAGCCTGACCAAATTACGATAAAAGCAATCAGCCAGGCGACAAATTTCAGCACAAAAGACTGAAAGCGCACATAAAAGAAACGCAACTTTTTCAGTAAGCCAATCACAAAAAATGCACCGATGAAAGAGGCAAAAATTTTAATAATCAGCCAGCCAAACCAGCTCAGCAAACTAAAAAAATAATCTGGACTATCACCAATGCTGGCCAGTGTGGCATCTACACTGACCGGCAAATGCAACTGCTGTACTTGAGTACTCAGGCCAAAAAAGCCATAGACCAGTTCCTGCTGGAAAAATAGGCTGATCAATGAGGCTATAAATACGGTAGAAGTAGTCAAACCCAATAGCATCAAATTGCGTTGACGTTTCTTGAGTGCAACTACCCCCTGCTTGATGTCCTGAGGCTTAACGGCGTATTCATCTAAGGGCGGCAATCTCTACTCCTTCTTACAGATTTTGGCCCTACCTGATTTAGTTGGGCTTGGATCCACTGGTACTTGATTCAATCACCAAATGATTCAGATTATCCTGCAAAGCTTTCAAACGCACGGTTGCTTCTGTGCGTTTTTGTACACCTTCTTTCTGAATCTGAATCACATCATTTACAGTTTTAATGAGGGTGTTTTGCACATGTTCAAGCGTTTCAATGTCGATCACCGAGCGTTGATTGGCTTTAGCCGTATCAACCGAGTTCTGATGTAACAGGTCAGCATTACGGCGCAGCAGCTCGTTGGTAGCATCATCAATGGTATTGGCCAGCTGTACACTGTTCTTCTGTTCACTCAACGAAATCGCCAGACTGATCTGGTTTTTCCACGCCGGTAAAGTAATGTTTTTGATCGCATAGAACTTGTCGACCAACATCAGGTTATTCGACTGGATAATCCGGATCATTGGCAAGGTCTGCATCGCAGATTGCTGCAATACCTGTAAATCACTGACACGTTTTTCCAGATTATTGGCCAGATGGTTCAGGTCATAAATTTTCTGGGTGGTGCTCTGATCTTGCGGCAAGGCGGTTAAAGTGGAAATTTCCTGCTGCAGCTCCTGTTCGCGTAAACGGCCTGCGGCGATATGTACCCCGAGCTGTTTATATTCATCCTGTACCCCGTCAAACATTTTATCCAGGGTATCAACACGTGCTTTCAAACCGGATTGCGAGGTTTCAATCTCTTTCACCAGTACATCTAGCTGCTCTTTAGTGGTATTGAAATGCGCATCAAAGTTATCTTTCGCACCTTTGAATTTGCTAATGATATTGCCAAAAAAACCCGAACTTTTCTTTTTATTGAGAATACTGCTGGTATTCAGCTGCTGAGCCACCTGTACCACCTGATTCAGCTTCTGTCCTGTCGCATCCAGATCTCTATTTTGCACCAGATTCAGTAATTCATCGGTATAGGTCGAAGTTTTGGTCGCAATATTTTTGCCATATTCAGCCACGCTGTTATGACTCATGTTCTGCAACTCTTTACGTGCAGCCAGCACCTCCTGAAAGTCAGCAGACTGTAAACCCAGTTCTTTCAGGTCCATTTGCTGGAATTTTTGTTCGACCAGTTCATTCGAGCTTTCAACAGGTAAATTTACTAAATCAGACTTGGTCATAGTTCACCTTATATTGTTATGTTTTCGAGGGTTTCTCGAGGGATTTTTTTAACGTTTTAATCAGACTCTCACGGCTATTATCAAGTTTTTCCAGATCACTTGTCGAGTGTTTCGTCTGGCTTTGTTTGACATGATATTGCCAGGCCGGAATCAAGACCTGCTGTGCTTCCTTAAAGCGATCCAGCAGGCCAAAGGAAAGCTGCTGCGAAAGCTGCATCTGGGTAATGGCGATGTCATTACTGCTTTGCAAGGTACGTAAGGTATTAATTTTCTTGGAGAGGCGTTCTGAAAAATTATCCAAGGGATGCTGGTTTTTGACGAATAGCGGATATTCAGACAGAAACTCGTCTGCTGCGACAATGTGCTTGGCCATCTGTTCGCGCAACCCCAAAAGCTGCTGAAAACGCGACTGCGATTTCTGAATTTCAATCTGTAATTTACGGCTTAAGTGATCGGCCTGATCGAGCAAACGGTCTAGCCGTTGATAATATTCCACCTGACTTGAGCCATAATCCAGATCGATGCCTAGCCATTTCTGTAGGGCATTAAATTTACGTTTTTTCAGATATTTTTTAGATTCTGCCAAAGCCTGAATCAATTGCTCAATGGTATGGCTTAACTGTTGGGTCAAGTGCGGATCTACACCATTCAGTAGAACGGACTGTGCCTGAATCAAAGCATCTGCATAATGATTCAGCCCATATTGATTATCCAGTACAGGCACAAGCTCATTACGCTTAATCGCCAGAATTTCCTCACGATCAAGCATCATGTCAGTCAAGGCAGGTAGAGCTTCAAAGCGCGACATGGTTGAGGCGATATCCTTTAAAAAAGTGAAACAAAGAAGTCTAGAACATCTTCGAATGTAGCAAAAAAACAGACTGCGTTGTGTATATTTATCCAGAAATTCGTTACATCACTTTAACTAAATCTATGTTTTATCTTTATTTTAATTATGATTTTGGCAATACGATTCAATTGCAGAGATAAATGACTACATTGCATTTTGAGAATTATTTAACTTTAAGCATTTAGAACTTTAAAATGTATTCAATCTGATCTAAATGCTTACAACATCAGGTTTTACTTAAAATCCATATACAAAAAAAGCCATATTGCTATGGCTTTCAAGGATGATCCAACGCTGGCTTAAAGATAATCCCCTTCGCTCTCCGGCTGAAACAGCACTTTTTCAATGGTCACTTTCATGGTATTACCATCCGGTTGTGGCCATTCAATGGTTTGACCTTCTGCTAAGCCCAAAATGGCTGCACCTATCGGTGCGATGACATTGACCTGCCCCTTTTCACCTTTAAATTCGTGTGGGTAAACCAGTGTCACCTCAACAGCTTCCGTAGAAGGTGCAATCGTCAATAGTACACGTGAATGCATGGTCACGATATTGCTTGCGATCGCTTGCGGCTCAACTACTTCGGCACGTGCCAATTCATCCTCTAAGCGGATCATGGTTTCGCTCAGCTTGCTCTGGTTTTCCAGCATCGTTTCTAGACGCTGCAAATCCTGTTCAGATAAAATAATGTTGGGTTTAGTCATCCTTATTACCTTGTTTAATGCATAAATGAAAAATTAATCAATCAACCGCCAACAGCATTTTTAAATACAGGATTTACCCATATTCAAATGATACCGATCCATATAACGTTTAAATAAAAGGAATGTTGTCATTCACAGCGCTTATATCAACACCACCTTACAGTAACATGGGATTCACTCAAGCGCTTCATCTACCATGATCTTCAGCTCAATAACCTATTATTTTTAAAGTGTCAGGTTCTGAAAATAATTCCTGTAAATAATTTCAAGCAAAGCGTGCAACGAATGCATCCATTCTTTTAAAGCATTTTAAAATACAAATAGTTGATAAAAGACTTTAAGCCAGATTGAGAAAAACTCAATATGATTTTATTGATGACCCAATCTCTTGCGGCAAGGAAATTGATCTATGTAAGTCCGATCAAGGCCAAACATCTTTTATATCGTTATTTTTACAGCTATAAAAAAAGCTCCCGGTTGGGAGCTCCTTTCCGTTTATAAGCAATTATGCATAAACTGGGAATTTAGCACATACCGCTGCAACTTTTTCTTTAACCGCGTTGATAACAGCTTCATCGCCTTTCGCATCTAGGATATCAGCGATCCAGCCTGCAAGTTCACGTACTTCAGCTTCACCGAAACCACGAGTAGTCACAGCAGGTGTACCGATACGGATACCTGAAGTGACGAACGGAGAGCGTGGATCGTTTGGTACAGAGTTTTTGTTCACAGTAATGTGAGCTGCACCTAACCAAGCATCAGCTTCTTTACCTGTAATGTCTTGTTTGATTAAAGACAACAAGAACAAGTGGTTTTCAGTACCACCAGAAACTACGTCATAACCGCGTGCGATTAATACTTCAGCCATTGCTTTCGCATTCACAACTACTTGTTGCTGGTAAGCTTTGTATTCAGGTGCCATTGCTTCTTTGAAGCAGATTGCTTTCGCAGCAATCGCATGAACCAAAGGACCACCCTGGTTACCTGGGAATACAGCTGACTGTAATTTTTTCTCGATTTCTTCGTTTGCTTTCGCAAGAATAAGACCAGAACGTGGACCACGAAGTGTTTTGTGAGTCGTAGTCGTAGTAACGTCAGCGATTTGTACCGGGCTTGGGTAAACGCCAGCAGCAACTAAACCTGCAACGTGAGCCATATCAACAAACAGATAAGCGCCAACTTTGTCCGCGATTTCGCGGAAACGCTGCCAGTCAACGATTTGACTGTATGCAGAGAAACCAGCAACGATCATACGTGGCTTGTGCTCAAGCGCTAAACGCTCAACTTCTCCGTAATCGATCTCGCCAGTTTCAGGGTTTAAACCGTACTGAATCGCATTATATGTTTTACCAGAGAAGCTTACTTTTGCACCGTGAGTCAAGTGACCACCGTGAGCAAGGCTCATACCCAGAACTGTATCGCCCGGGTTCAGAAGCGCTAAGTAAACTGCTGAGTTTGCTTGTGAACCAGCATGTGGCTGAACGTTAGCATAATCAGCACCAAAGAGTTCTTTAGCACGGTCAATCGCCAATTGTTCGATAACGTCTACATACTCGCAACCGCCATAGTAGCGTTTACCTGGGTAGCCTTCCGCATATTTGTTAGTAAGTTTTGAACCTTGAGCTTCCATAACTGCTGGTGAGCAGTAGTTTTCAGAAGCGATTAGCTCAATATGAGCTTCTTGACGAGCATCTTCATTCGAGATTGCTTGAGCTAATTCTGGATCAAATTCAGCGATAGAGATATTGGCAAACATTAGCGAGGTCCTATTGATTTAGGGCTTTTAAGCCGTGCTAAGATTGGCGCGTATTGTAGCATGAAGTTTTAAATTTTCGATCATGAACTTTATTCAGTTTGCAATAAAAATGGCTCATATCTAAAAAAACATGAGCCATTCAGATAAAAATAAGTTATTGAATTGGCATTAGAGATTTTACATCTGAAATAATATTAGGAATATTCAGTGCATAGACGCTACCATGATCCCATTTAGTCGCATTTGACTCATCCGTAATATAACGTACTGAAGTTTGTTTCTGATTGGCGAGTGCAACCAAAACATCTGTTGCTGCTTTCGGAACGGTACTATCTGCTGAACCCTGATAAATAATCACTGGCGTAGACACTTTGACCTGTAAAGGCTGAGAATCTTTATCCAGGAAGTTTTTCACCACCGGAATACTCATGAAGTTGGTTTGAGTACGCGGATATCCTTCTAAAGTTCCGTTATTTTGAGCATACTGTCCCATTGCAGCACCAAATTTATTACCCAGTACATCATAGCAATCAGTTTCCGCATTCTTAGCGATCTGGTCAGTCGGTGTTTTAAAAATCTGGCTATATTGCAGATTTGGGTTTGGATTACGTAAACCGGCAGTAATCAATGCCGTGAACGTATCTAAAGACGCCAAAGTTTCAATCTTTTTACCCAGATCGGTTTCTTGTCCAGCTTGCGCCTCACCACCTGACAAAATCAGGCTAAAATTAGAAGCAGGTGCTAGAGCCACTGTCCCCTTATAAGTCATTTGAGCAGCTCGTGCTGCATATTGTGCAGCACCTAAAGCTGCCTGTCCCCCTTGAGAATGCCCAACAGCCATCCATTGACTAGATGCATCTGTCCCTAAATAATCTTTTGCAGCGACAACGGCATCGGTAATCGAATAGGCTTCACTCTTGAGATTCAGGAAAGGATGGAGCTCTTTTCCACCAGGCTCACCTAAACCTTCATAATCGGGTGCAACGACCACATATCCCGCTTGAAGAAATCCAGCAATCATATTCCTGATAAAAGGATTCAGTGCATTTCGACTTGGTGCACATTGGTCAGCAACGCCAGTCGTGCCATGAGCCCATGCGACGATCGGCCATCCCTTTGCTGGTGGTGTTCCCTCAGGGGTGAACACCAATGCAGTCGCTTGTGTTTCTTTACCATTAATCCCTAACATCTTATAAGTCATGATCACACTTTCGTCAGCGATCCCGGCGAAATCCGTTTCAGTATAGGCCACCGGGGTTGCCACCACCGGATTGTCTATATCATTTACAGGAAGAGCAGGTTTGGACTCGTAAAAACGATCATTATCACTATCATCGTTACAAGCAGTTAAGGCCACACTTAATGTGAGAAGAGTACAGGTCAATACTTGACGTTTCATCGATCTTATCCTTATCTTATTTATTATCATCTCTAATGAGTTTTTCTGGTTTTATCTTTAACAAACGATAAAACCACATGTAATTTCCCAATTTATCTAAACAATATCAAGAAAAGAATGCGTTATTTTTTCTATTAAATTCGCACCGGTTTAGATTTATTATGAAATCAACAAACTTTAAAATAGAGAATTTCTCCTCTCCAGAACTATATAAATAGTCGTCATACGTTAAAAAGCCTGCAATTAATACAGAAATAAAGCAATTCAATTGTCAGTTGCAAAATAATAATGTTAGATTTTACTCTCCTCTCTTTTCAGGCACATTTCCGACATGCAGGCCATTATTCTTGATACCGAAACGCATACTTTAAATGGTCAACCCATCGAAATTGCTTATGCGCCTGTCGAAATTGTAGAGCATAAAATCAGTCTGGATAAAAGCCGCCTGTTTGATCAGCTTTATTCATGTGACGAAGCCATTTCTTTTGCTGCCATGGCCGTGCATCATATTCTGGAATCGGATCTGGAAGGTCAGCCGCATTACAGTACCTTTCGCCTGCCTGATGAAACCGTCTACATGATCGGCCATAATATTGATTATGACGTCCGTGCCATCGAAAAATGTGGTGTAGATACTTCAAAAATCAAGGCGATTTGTACACTGGCTTTAGCACGTCGGGTCTGGCCAGATGCGGAAGCACACAATATTTCTGCCCTGATTTATATGATCACCAAAGGCAGCGAAAGAGCGCGTGAAATGATCCGTAAAGCGCATCGTGCCGATATGGATATTATTTTAACGGCCAATATTTTAATGCATATTGTGCATCATTTAAAAATCAACAGTATGCAGGAATTATTCGATGCTTCTGAAGATGCCCGAATTCCACGTACGATTAATTTTGGTAAACATCGCGGCACCGCTATTGCAGAGCTACCTGCTGACTATGTGCAATGGTTGTTGCGTCAAGATGAGCTAGATCCTTATTTACGTAAGGCACTTGAAAATACGGCGATCACGACATTATAGTTTTTATCAAAATAAACCTCTGTATTTTAATAAATACTTCATATTAATGTAATTTTCACAGACTATGCTCTAGCTGAATTTAAGCAACCATCTATTCAGTTATGATGCATTTTTATAAAACTCAACGTGGGATCGAGGTGCTACAGGATCGCTCCATCCCACTGACCGCACGCCAACGCCGCTTATTGGTTCTGATCGGCAGCCAGGATTTCAACTTATTAAATGATGGCTTAAAACACCAGCTTGCTCCTGCCGAACTCTTAGATCAGCTTTATGCCATGGATCTAATCGTTCCGGCTGAAACTGGCGAGGTAGCTATCAGTCAAAAGTAGGCTGATGCAAGATCAGATACAAAAGTTGATCTGGCACACTCTGAGATTCACCGTTCGTTGAATTCCTCGATAGCAGCGGATTCTGCGACAAAAGAACTCCATCCTGAGATGGAATCCATTAAAGTAGCGCAGGACATTCCATCTGCTGAAACGGATTCAAGCCATGCAAAAAAGCTGCCTGAACTGCAACCTATGTCTTTTGAAGACCTTAAATATATGATGATGGAAAGCTTACAAAAATATTGTGGCTTGATGGCCAAGCAGCAAATTCATCAGATTTTACAGGCGCCGGATACGCGCAGTTTAAAACTGTGCCAAATGCAATGGATCACGTCCCTTCAGGAAAGCCGTATTGCTCCCCAAGAATTGAATCACATTCTGAAGCAGATCAATTTTGCTTTAGATCAATTACAGCAAAATAAAGCTGAAGACTAATAAGATCTTAGTCTTTAAAACTCTTAAATGAGCAAGTTTAACAATAAGCTAGCTTTGATTATTTAAGATAACTGATTGATTATTTGAAATATTTATATTCAAGCGAAATTTAAAGCTCGGAATATCCGACTTAAGCGTGATAGAAAAAATAATTACAATCCCGCCATATAGTGAGCATAGACATCCGGTAGGATCATGTATATGTCACATTATTTAGAATTCGATGCGTTCGATAATCCAATGCAACTGAGTAAAGTTGGCAACTGGGTGATCACCTTTTTAAGTCCGGTTGAAGAACTGCAATTTGTGCAACTGGCGATTACCTATGTGCTTCCCCGCCAGATCAGTGATAGCTTGCAACCGCGCCGTATATTGATTCAAAAAAGTCCCATTGAGCATCATTGGCTGATTCAGGCCATTGAATGTTTTGATAGCACGACTCGTCAGGAAATTTCTTTAAGCCCTGAGCATACAACCGCACAGCAAACTTTAGCGCAGATTTTGCAAGAATTTGAAAAATATGATGTGAATTTACAGCTTAAACAGATTTAACCACCTGCCCATTCTATTGATTTTTTATCAAAATTGGATATTTCTTCGGCCAATCAAGGCCCACTACCACGTTGTCTTCTCTTAGAGATTGAATCAACTTATGATTATAGCTGCACACATTAGCATCCAAGCTAGCAAATACCAAAGTATAAAAAAACTCACCTAAATGGTGAGTTTTTTAACTGCTGAATCGGTGATTTCGGATAAATAAGTTCAATTTTTTTCTACCTATCTGAAGTTCACTGATTAAATTATTCGACAACGCGATAAATATTTGAAGATTGTTGGCTTTCAAATAATAGCTCAATACTCGGCAGAATGGTTTCACCATCCACCACAATATGTTCAATTTTTTTGACCAACTCAGCTACATGATGAGTGTTGTGCTCTGCAAAGGAACGCAGCATAGCTTTCGCCTCAGTCACTTGACTAAATTGATCTTTCACCTTGATATCAATCATCTTTGACATTTTTCCTTCCTCTCTCATTATCCAATTTGCAGTTTTTTATACCATAATTAGCCAAGCGATTAATCTTCAAGATGTTAACGAATTTGGCAATGTAAACTTTTTTATCTGGAGGGATTATAATAAAAAGAATATTAAACTGAATGAATTGCGCAGACATTAAAAAAGCTCGCATTTCTGCGAGCTCTGTGTTGGATGGCTAGTGCTAGATTTATTGTCTGGTGATGAACATCAAACTCAACTAACTGTCATTGATCCGTCCAACTTATCGGTAGCGTCTTATTGGTTTTACGACCTACCATGAGTTCAATATAACAGTATTTTTTTAGCCAACAATACTCTTTTACACTTCTAAAAGAAGACTTATACAAGATTCCAATTGTCATTTTTTTAAAGCAGATTAGAATATTTCTGGCTTGTCTTACGAAGAATTTTGCATTCATATCATCTTTATCTAATTTATTGATTTCTAGAAAAATACCTTATTAAGCATACAACTTCCCATTGCATAGACGGCTCAATACTCTCGTTCATAATCTCAATAAGCGCTTTAAAATTTAAGTTGGAATATGATTTTTTATAAAAAAATACTTCCGGAAAAGGACGCAATATTCAAAGAAACTACTGTCATAGAATCGATACGACTAATTTTAAAATGATTATTTTTCAAAAAATGGCAACAATTTAATCTCCCATCAAGATCAATTAACCATATTTTTGTCTGAGTATTTAATTACTTACATAAGGAAATCAAAATTATTCAATTGATTTTCTGAACGTTAAATACCATATTTTTATTTGCAGCATAGTCAAATATTCAGAACCTTACTCAGCTTTTCAAATCCACCCTATTTACAGCCAAGCGATCTATAGATTCTCAATTTGATTAAAATAAAAACATCCACTTAATGAAAATTTAATTTTATATCAACCTTAAACATTGAATATAAATGCAATACAATGCTCATAAATACATCGAGATATATCTAATTTTTTATGTCAGCTAATAATTTTAGGAAACACCTTGATCTCAATTTAAGGCAGTTAATACTTTTATTGGCTATTTTTAGTGTGTCTAGCCTTTTTATTATTTCTCTCATTATTAGCTATCAGATCGTAAAAAATCAGTTAATCGACAATTCTCTTGCCTTAAACTCTGATCATGCACATAAAATTGCATTAAGCACAGACAACCATTTTAGAAATATGCTTCTTGAGCTGGACTATAGTGCCAAGATATTAGGTCAAGACTTTAATAACAATGAGCTAAGAGAAGCCGAGGTCAATAAATTAAAATATCAGTCTGAACACTATAACAGTGTTGTGATCAGTAACACCCAAGGCAGACTGATAAACTTTTCCCCTAATATTCTGCATATTGATAAAAGCAAAATACAACATACTCAAGGGATTATTGACTCTCTTCATAAAAAATCGACTTATATATCTTCGCCCTATTTTTCTGTGCAAAAAAATATGATTGTGTTTATTTCTCAACCTATTTTTGACAAGTCAAATCACTATCAGGGCTTCATCGGTTCAGCGATTTATTTAAAAGAAAAAAATGTAATTAATCAGCTTCTAACCACTTATAAAAATTATAAGAATAGTTATATGTATGTGATTAACAATGAAAATAAAATTATTTTCCATCCCGATCGTGAAAGAATCGGTCAATTGGCCAGCAATAATACTGGTCTGGAATATATGCATGCGCATAAAAATGGTCAAATTCGTTTAATCAATAGTCAAGGCGTTGATAATCTGGCAGGTTTTTCTCATATTCCGACTTCAAACTGGATCGTGGTTTCCCAACAACCCACCCATGACTTACTTAAACAGGCAAATTCTATCCTCTATAAATTAGCCGCAGGATTCTTTTTATTTTATCTGCTTGTTTTTTATATTGTATGGCGACTGTCTGACTCTATCTCGGCCCCGTTGAACCAACTGGCAGATATGGCGAGTTTACTGAATCAGGCAGAAATCGGCTCAAAAATTAAGAATATCCAGCCCTGGTACTATGAGGTCACAAAATTCAAGTTAGCCCTACTGCTCAGTGTTCGCAAATTTTCGCAACAAATGAGCAAGATGGATCATCATATTAATACAGATCCTTTAACCGGCTTGATGAATCGTCGTGGTTTGAATTATGCCATGACTCAAAACATGAAGATGAACATCCCTTTTTCAGTACTTCTGATGGATGTGGATCATTTTAAAAACATTAATGACAATTATGGTCATGATCAAGGTGATGTTGTCTTAAAGCATATTGCCAAGACGATGCAGCAAAAATTTCGTAAAGATGATATTTGCTGCCGCTACGGTGGTGAAGAATTTATCATTATTATACCGAACAGCAATCTCACTGAAGTTTATGAAAGCGCAGAAAGGTTCAGAAAAGAAATTGCAGGTAAAGAGATTCAGGACATAGGTCACATTAGCATTTCGATTGGTATTGCTTCTTGGCCAGACAGTTCTAAAAATATTCTAGACGTTTTGAAAACTGCCGATAACAATCTTTATCGGGCGAAAGACGATGGACGCAACTGTGTGCGTTACTAATTTGATTTTTCAGATTTATAGTTAAATAAATGGTGCGCTCAGCGGGACTCGAACCCACGCCACAGGCTTCGGAGACCTGTACTCTATCCAGTTGAGCTATGAGCGCATCTTTTTTGGATCGCGCACATCATAACAAAAAAAAGCATAAGGTAAAGCAACTATCTCTAACTTCATCATTTTTATGCTTAAGCTTTATACAATGTTCCAAAACAGCAACACAGAATTATATGTGAATCACTTGGCTTATTTTGCGAGATCACTCACAATATCTCAACTTTTCACCATTTGAGATATTCATGACTGATGCACTGATCTTAAGGGATTTGTCAAAGACCTATCACAATGGCTTTCAGGCATTGAAAGGAATTAACTTAAATGTACCAGAAGGTGAATTTTATGCGCTACTGGGTCCTAACGGCGCAGGAAAATCTACCACCATCGGTATTATCAGTTCATTAACAAAAAAAACATCCGGTACAGTCGAAATTTTTGGTCATAATCTGGATACCCACCCCTCTCAGGCCAAACAGTGTCTAGGTGTGGTGCCTCAGGAATTCAACTTTGCCCAGTTTGAAAAAACCTTCGATATTTTGGTGACTCAGGCAGGCTATTACGGCATTCCTAAAAAAATTGCACAGGAACGGGCGGAGCTTTATCTGACCAAACTGGGTTTATGGGAAAAGCGTTCCACTCAGGCCCGCATGTTATCCGGCGGGATGAAACGTCGCCTGATGATTGCGCGCGCCATGATGCACGAACCGAAACTGCTAATTCTGGATGAACCGACGGCTGGTGTTGATATCGAGCTGCGTCGTTCGATGTGGGAATTTTTAAACGAGATGAATGAAAAAGGCACCTCTATCATTCTGACCACGCATTATCTAGAAGAAGCGGAAATGCTGTGTCGCCGCATTGCGATTATCGATCGCGGTGTGATTAAAGAAGACACCACCATGAAAAGCTTCCTAAGTCAGCTCAATGAAGAATCGTTTATTTTTGATCTGGCCGAACCGATTGAACCTTTGCATCTGGATATCATCGGCGTGCGATTTAACCTGATCGATCCGATGACCTTAGAAATTACCATGGACAAGGCACATACCATGAATGATCTGTTCCAGTTACTGGAATCACAGAATATTCAGGTACGCAGTATGCGCAATAAATCCAATCGTCTGGAAGAACTTTTTGTGAAAATGGTCGAGAAAAATCTGGATGGAGCTGCGCAATGAACATTAATCAACTCAGCGTAGCTTTATATACCATTATCTATAAAGAAGTCCGTCGCTTTATGCGCATCTGGCCACAGACCCTGTTGCCACCTGCAATTACCATGAGCCTGTACTTTGTGATTTTTGGTAATCTGGTCGGCTCACGCATTGGAGAAATGGGCGGCTATAGTTATATGGAGTTCATTGTGCCCGGTCTGATTATGATGGCCGTGATCACCAACAGCTATGCCAACGTCTCGTCTAGCTTCTTCAGCTCAAAATTCCAGAAAAGTATTGAAGAACTGATCATGAGTCCGGTACCGATGCATGCCATTTTATGGGGTCATGTATTGGGCGGTGTGATTCGTGGGATACTGGTTGCGATCATTGTCAGTGCAGTGAGCTTATTTTTTGCCGATTTATACATCACCAACTGGTTTGTGACTATATATACAGTCTTGATTACTTCCCTGCTGTTTTCCTTGGGTGGTTTTATCAATGCCGTCTATGCCAAATCTTTCGATGATATCTCGATTATCCCGACTTTTGTGTTAACGCCACTGACCTATTTGGGTGGTGTATTTTATGCTATTTCGAGCTTAAGCCCATTCTGGCAAAATTTATCTTTAATTAATCCTGTCGTGTATATGGTGAATGCTTTCCGCTATGGCATTTTAGGGCATAGCGATGTCAATGTCGCCATTTCACTGACAGTAATTACCTTATGTTGTGCCGTGCTGTATGCAGTGGCCTATCATTTACTCTCCCGTGGTTCAGGAATGCGTGAATAATGAGTGTAGAACAATCTCTCCTTGGTAAAGACACCAATTACCCGACAGAATATCAGCCTGATGTTCTGTTTCCGATTTCGCGCGCGCCTGCCCGTGAACAATACGCACATGTCGAAGCGATTCAGCAAGGTGCAGACTGGTGGCATGTATTTGAAATTTCCTGGTTAAATTCAACCGGTGTGCCGCAAGTGGCTATTGGCCGCATTAGCTTGCCAGCGTCTTCGCCGAATCTGATTGAATCCAAATCCTTAAAACTGTATTTCAATAGCCTGAATTTTGCCAAGTTTGAATCTCAAGATGCCTTTATCACGACGGTCGAAAAAGATTTATCTGCTGCGGCTGAAGCTGAAGTTAAACTGCAATTGTTTCAGGTCGATGAATTAGAGATCAGCAAGCCGGAAGGCATCTGCATTGACGAGCTGACACCTGAGCGCCTAGAAAATCATCCAGATGCCAGTTTATTGGCTTTGGATTCGGATGATGCAGCAGAAGGTGAAATCCAGCTGTATTCACATTTACTCAGAAGTAACTGCCCAGTCACTGGCCAGCCGGACTGGGGAACAGTTTTTATACGTTATCAAGGTAAAAAACCTTGTTATAAGAGTATTTTAGCTTATATTATTTCCTACCGTCAGCATAATGGGTTCCACGAACAATGTGTGGAGCAGATGTTTGCCGATATCTGGCAGCAACTGAAACCGGAAAAGCTGATGGTCTACGCAACCTATACACGCCGTGGTGGATTGGATATCAACCCTTGCCGTGTATCGGATTTAACATGGATGCCTCGCCCTATTCGTTTAGCGCGACAATAAAAAACATTGAGGTTGAACAATGCCATTTTTTGGGTTTATTCCTTCTGCAGAGCTTTTAAATACAATTCAGACTGCACAAAAAAACAAAAATTCAAGTGAGCCGCTTTACCCATTGCGTGATAAAACCGCATTAATGATTAATGATGAAATTATTGATGCGATTCTTACCGAGCTGGTGCGTCGCTTTCCTGCCAGCGATAAACGTGATACTGCGGAAAAACTGGCTGGCTATATCAAGTCGACTGTTGCGGTTTTACTGAAGCAGCTATTGAGTAAAGCGCCGAACGATGTGGTCAGAGAGTCAATTGCATTCTCTGAGCGCAGTCTGTTTAAAGATCCTGAAGGACATTTACGCATTGGTGAATCACTGGATGCCAGTCTGGTGACGAATTTAAAACATCATTACGCAGAACTTAAAGCCGGTCAGACTATTGATAAACAAGCGTTCAGCAACCTGTACAAGCAATTTGGTGAAGCGACAGTACGACATTTTATGGTCGACTTTAATAAAACCCTGGATCTTGGCATGATCAAACGCAAGGCAGCAGATATTGGCGCATCTGCAGTGATCAAGGCCATCAATATGGCAGCAGATAAAATCATTCTGAATTTGAATAAAGATGAGCTGCGCGCCATGGCCGAATATCACGACACTTTGTTCTATACAGAATAGTTCAAGATTTTCTACAAATCTTGAGGAATTAGCCTGACTTCGGTCAGGCTTTTTTATGATCAGTGAAATAGCTTGTTACAGATAAGCGACTCTATAAGACAAACTGCCGTAAAAATAGCCAATCCATCGCTATTTTTGTATAAGCGGCTAGGTCTCTTATTCATCCGAATGTTATCTTTAATCTGGCACTTTAAGCCTCACGATTGAAAAAATTTTATCAATCTTTTTCATGGCATGATTCAAATGACATCGCCAGCAACTCATCAAAAAAACTGGAAATCGTAGCAAGATGTTGAAATCGGATTTTTATAAAAAGTTTAAGCAGCTTTCAATCGCACTTACCGCATTTGGTCTCAGCAGTTTGAGTCTGGCCAACGATTTCCAATATCACCCTTCTTATGCCGCTTTTAAGCAGAATGCCATGCAGAGCTATGGGCTAAGTGCCCAGCAAGTAGATTCTGCCATGAGTGGGACGCGTAACCTGCCCAATATCATCAATATCATGAATCGCCCAGGTGAAAGTAAGCCTTGGTATTCGTATAAGACTAACTTCTTAGCTGAATCTACCATTCAGCGCGGCGTACGTTTTAAACAGCAATATGCAGAAACGCTTAACCGTGCTGAACAGCAGTTTGGTGTACCACAGGCGATCATTCTGGGCATTTTAGGTGTAGAAACCGGTTTTGGTAGCAACAAGGGCTCTTTTGTCACTCGTGATGCCCTAGCAACCTTAGGGTTTGGCTATGAACGTCGTGCCCAGTATTTTCAGGATGAACTGGCTGCTTTAATTGCCTGGTCGTATAGAGATGGGGTTGCCACCTCTTCTGTGGTGGGTTCGTATGCCGGCGCTGTTGGCTATCCGCAGTTTATGCCGAGCAACATTCCAAAATTCGGCGTGGACTACGATGGCAATGGTCATATTGACCTGCGTAACTCAGCGGTAGATGCGATTGGTTCGATTGCCAACTATCTGGCACAGCATGGCTGGCAGCGTAATCAGCCCATTGCCTTTCCGGCACGTTATACCGGTTCAAATCCAGATACCGTGATTGCCAAGGATCTGACTCAACCTACCCCCTATGGTGTGTTAAAAACGCAAGGCATCAGCCCAATGAATCCAATCGTAAAAATTGACGATCTGGATCTGGTTAATGTAATTCAATTACAAGAAAATTATGGCTCGATTTACTACATCACTTATCCAAATTTTCAAGTGATTACCACCTATAATCGCAGCCGTATGTATGCCACTGCTTTGTGGTTATTAGGTACCGAAATTACCAGCCGTTAACACTAAAAATTAATACAAATTATGAAAGTCAACATTTTTATGGATTAATTTGTGCGTATTTTAAGCAATTTTAATATTACGTTACAATATTGATTATTTTTTGATCAATAATTGTTTATTTTGCGTTCTTTTTTTAACTATTTTAATTAAACACTAGACAGGGTATTGCCGACATGAATATTATCCATTTCGTTAAATGTAGTTGCATAAGTTAAATATCAGGCATGTTTACATGGTTTTTCAGCCATTTATGAACAACCAATAGATATGCTGTTAGGAGTTGATTCGATGCATTCTTCAATTTTGAAGTCTTTTATGGCCATTGCCACGATCGTCACGCTGACGCAATCGCAGGCAGATATGGTTCCGTCATCTTCATTCACCAATGAAAATGATAATTCGCGTCTTGCAACGCGAGTACTCAATAAAGAAGCTCAAAGCTTCAATTCAAATTTCACAAATTTGAACAGCCTTTCAATCACTGAGCGTTCTGGCGATAAAGTTCGCCGTGAAACCATTGCAGCGAAAATTGAACTTCCTGCAGAAGAGCCTTCAGTGATTGAAAAACTGAATACAGTGGCTTCTAATACTGTACGTAAATTCAGTCAGACAGGTACAGCGTCTTGGTATGGTCGTCAATTCCACGGCCGTAAAACCGCAAGCGGTGAAACCTTTGACATGAACGCAATGACAGCTGCTCATCGTAGCCTGCCATTGAACTGCTATATTCGCGTAACCAACCGTAATAATGGCAAGAGCGTCGTGGTTAAAGTAAATGACCGCGGTCCTTTCCATGGTAACCGTGTTGTTGATTTATCTTACGGTGCTGCGAAACAGTTGGGTATTACCAGTGCAGGTACTGCAAAAGTCAGTATTGAACGTGTCGCTGGTCCAAATTCTTAAGATTTGACCTGCAACACATTTAACAAAAGCCACAGCAATGTGGCTTTTTTATTGTGCTCATTTTCTAGAAGAATATAAACGCTCCTGCTCAGCCCTATCTTAAAGTTCTTTCAAGAAAATTTTGGTAGGCTCATCCTGCCTGATAAAATTCGCTCGCTTGCATGATTAACTTTTGACCATATCCGGATTCTGCTTTATATTTCCAGATAAGCAAAAACATGTTCATGGAATGGAGCGAAGAATGAAAACAATATCTGAATGGTTTGATGAATATAGCGACAGCCATCAAAATAAAACCAACAAGCTGATTCACTGGGTTTGCGTACCGACCATCTATTTTTCGATTATTGGCATTCTGGCGCATTTCAGCGCTTTGCTGACTACCCTGCTACTGGTTTTGGCTTTTATCTTCTATGCACGCCTAGATCTTGTTTTGGCAGTAGCGATGGCTACGTTGACTTTGGTCATGGCCTGGCTCATCTGGATTCTGCCAGTCGGTACCGGTTTCTTTATTGCCCTGTTTGCCTTGGCCTGGATTGGCCAATTTTATGGGCACAAAGTGGAAGGTAAAAAGCCTTCATTCTTCAAAGACCTCCAATTCCTCCTCATTGGCCCAATTTGGTGCATGGATGCCTATTTAGGTAAAATCCTACCGAACTGGAAATCACGCCATAACAGCGCAATTATGAGCATTTAAACGCTATATTCGATTTATCCAATCAGAAGAACCTTATTGATAGGTTCTTCCTTGATGTTTTAACCAGCCAGCGACATGTTTTCGTGCAGGGTCATGATGCGTCCAGTGAATCACCCCACCGTTGTCACTGTATTCATATTCTCCATAAAACTCGACCTGATCCTGTTTTTGAATATTCTGAATACGCGGTGCCAGATCGATATTATGTGCAACCAGTATAGTTTGGCCATTTGGTAACTCGAGGATAAACTTTTGATGACGCGATCCTTCATGATCATCTGGTAAAACAGCAACCACCTGCCCGCTTGAACGAACCTGTAGATCACTCTGGCGATGTTGAAACGCCCGTGCAATTCGATCCAGATCATCAGTCTTTTGAGACGGTACTAAGTTAGGCTCTGAATCAAGCGTTTCAATTGTAGTATCAGATGCGGATGGAATAAGTGGTTGGGATTGTTGTAGATCCAGGCCCAGATAAGCAGCAATCAACAGTGCAATGACTGCACAGATGCTCAGATTGGTTTTATTTGGCATTTTTATAACTTTTTTATTAAATGATGAATACATGATCTGAGCTCTATCACCAAACCCAAATCCTATTCTTGAATTGCTGATGAAGAATAAATCAACATAAAAAAGCCCCATCAATCAGATAGGGCTTTTTCTAATTCCCAAGGAATTATTTTGCAGCAGCTTGAGCAGCAGCAACTTCTTCAGCGAAGCTCATTTCTGCTTTTTTCTCAATGCCTTCACCAACTTCGAAACGAACGAAGTTTGCAACTGTAGTACCAGTTGCTTTAAGAACGTCTGCAACTTTCTTGTCGTTGTCGATTACGTACATTTGACGCTCAAGCACAACTTCATTCAAGTATTTCTCAACAGAACCTACAACCATCTTCTCAACGATATTTGCTGGCTTGCCAGATTCAAGTGCTTTCGCTTCAGCAATTTCTTTCTCTTTCGCGATAAGCTCAGCAGAAACGCCTTCAGCATTTACAGCAACTGGGTTGAACGCAGCAACGTGCATTGCCAAGCCTTTACCTGTAGCTTCATCACCCGTGTAAGAAACAACAACACCGATTTTAAGACCGTGTTTGTAAACTGCAAGGTTTTCGCCTTCAACAATTTTCGCACGACGTACTTGGATGTTTTCACCGATCTTTTGAACAAGAGCGATACGCGCTTCTTCAACAGTTGCACCATCTTCTAGTTTCAATTCAGCGATTTGAGCAGGATCAGTTACGTTTGCAGCAAGTGCAGCAGCAGCAACTTTCGCAGAGAAACCAGCAAAGTTTTCGTCTTTTGCAACGAAGTCAGTTTGACAGTTAACTTCTAGAAGAAGTGCTTTGTTGCCGTCTTGAGCAATTGTGATTGCGCCGTCAGCAGCAATGTTACCTGCTTTTTTAGCAGCTTTAGCTTGACCAGATTTACGTAGGTTGTCGATCGCTAGTTCAACGTCGCCGCCCGCTTCTGTCAAAGCTTTTTTACATTCCATCATTGCAAGACCAGTACGATCGCGCAATTCTTTAACCATGCTTGCTGTAACTGCAGTCATGTTTATCTCCTAAATTCGGTAGAAAATGAATTCTTTTTAGAACAGAAACGGCCCAGAGGAGTTCTCATGGGCCGCCTGCATACATAACGCTTACTTTGCCACCATCACATGTCGCAAAAATGACAAGCTAGCGTCAAACGCATTAAGCCTCAGAAGCTGGAGCTTCTTCTGCTTTAGCTTGTGCATTTGCTTGTGATTGAGCATATTCTTTACCAGCAAGAATCGCATCAGCCATAGCAGAAGCATAAAGTGTTACTGCACGGATCGCATCATCGTTACCCGGGATAACGTAGTCTACGTTGTCTGGGTTAGAGTTTGTATCAACGATACCGATTACAGGAATACCAAGGTTCTTCGCTTCTTTGATTGCAATCGCTTCGTGATCAACGTCGATTACGAATAATGCGTCAGGTAAACCACCCATGTTTTTAACGCCGCCTAAGCCACGCTCAAGTTTTTCCATCTCACGAGTACGCTCTAGAGCTTCACGTTTAGTCAGCTTAGCGAAAGTACCGTCTTGAGATTGAGTTTGAAGGTCTTTTAAACGGTTGATAGATTGGCGAAGTGTTTTCCAGTTCGTCAACATACCACCTAACCAGCGGTGATCTACATATGGTTGACCAGCGCGTTGAGCTTGTTCACGGATGATCGCAGAAGCTGCACGTTTAGTACCAACGAACAAAACTTTGTTCTTTTTGCTAGCCAAGTTGTTAGCAAAGTTCAAAGCATCATTTAACGCAGGAACAGTGTGCTCAAGGTTGATGATGTGAATTTTGTTACGCGCACCAAAGATGTAATCACGCATCTTTGGATTCCAGAAACGAGTTTGGTGACCAAAGTGCGCGCCAGCTTGAAGAAGGTCGCGCATGCTTACGTTGTAATCTGCCATTTTCTTTACCTTAAAGTTTGGGTTAGGCCTCCATATACCCGCATTCTCCACCCTAAAGGGCACCCAGAGTAATGTGTCGATATATGTGCGGATTTTTTTGCCTCATCGCACAAAGCCCGTGAAATTTATTCACGAAAAAGCATTTGATAAAATGGGCGGCTATTTATACCATAGTCACACACAAATTTCCAAAAGTTTTTAGAGATCATGAACAACACTTATCAAGCTCCACGTCGACTCATCAAAACCCCTGACGAAATTGAAAAAATGCGTGTGGCAGGGCGACTGGCGGCAGAAGTTTTGGATATGATCAAACCGCATATTGTTCCAGGTGTCACCACTCTGGAACTTGATACGATTTGTCATGACTATATTGTCAATCAACAACAGGCAATTCCTGCATGCTTAGGCTATGGCGCTGCACCGGGTCGACCTGCCTTCCAACATACTATTTGTACTTCTGTAAACCATGTGGTGTGTCACGGCATTCCATCAGACAGTAAAAAATTGAAAAAAGGCGACATCCTGAACATTGATGTGACCGTGATTAAAGATGGCTACCATGGTGACACCAACATGATGTATATCGTGGGTGGTGAAACTTCAATTCTTGCCAACCGTCTATGTAAGGTAGCGCAAGAAGCCATGTACCGGGGTATTGAAACTGTAAAACCGGGTTCAACTATTGGCGATATTGGTCATGCCATTCAGCAGTATGTTGAATCTGAGCGTTTTGGCGTGGTACGTGAATATTGTGGTCACGGTATTGGTACGACTTTCCATGACGAACCGCAAGTGCTGCATTATGGTCAACCAGATACTGGCATGGTGCTTGAAGAAGGCATGACCTTTACCATTGAGCCAATGGTCAATGGCGGCGACTGGAAAACCAAATTACTCGGTGATAAATGGACAGTGGTCACCAAAGATCACTCATTGTCGGCACAATATGAACATACAATTCTGGTGACTAAAACCGGCGCGGAAATTTTAACAGCACGCCCGGACGAAGATTTGTCACGCTTTAGTGCGTAACCACAACATCAACAACACAAAATGGTCACTTTAAAGTGGCCATTTTTATTTTATATTTCATGCATCAATATGCATGACCGAGATGTAACAAGTCTCTCCTCGCCTGCTCCCAGCGCATCGAAATTCAAGATAAAGTTCGGTCAATACACCATTTTTTCCTTAAAGTTTTCCAAATTCTTTTGCCCTATCTGCACCATTTTAGGCTAAGATAATGTGCTTTTTATTTTTTAATCCCTATAAGAAGGAATACTGCCGTGGACGTACGTCTCTCTGATCGTGTGAATGCCATCAAACCGTCCCCTACGCTTGCTGTGACCAACAAAGCTGCTGAATTAAAAGCTGCAGGTCACAACGTGATTGGTTTGGGCGCAGGTGAACCAGATTTTGATACCCCTCAACACATCAAAGATGCAGCAATTGCAGCGATTAACAACGGTTTCACCAAATACACCGCTGTTGACGGTACGCCAGGTCTTAAAAAAGCCATTATTGCTAAATTCAAACGCGACAATAACCTAGACTATGCAGCAAACCAGATTCTGGTTTCTTGTGGTGGTAAGCAATCATTCTTTAACTTGGCACTTGCTTTGTTAAACAAAGGTGATGAAGTGATTATTCCTGCACCTTTCTGGGTAAGCTACCCGGACATGGTGATCATCGCTGAAGGCGTACCAGTTATTGTGAAATGTGGTGAAGAACAACGTTTCAAAATCACCCCTGAACAATTAGAAGCTGCAATCACGGACAAAACACGTCTAGTGGTATTGAACAGCCCATCTAACCCTACAGGTATGATCTACACTAAAGCTGAGCTTGAAGCGCTGGCTGGCGTACTTCGTAAATACCCAGAAGTATTTATCGCATCTGACGACATGTATGAACCAATCCGTTGGGATGACGAGTTCTACAACATCGCAACTGTTGCTCCAGACCTTTATGACCGCACGATTGTGTTAAACGGTGTGTCTAAAGCTTATGCAATGACTGGCTGGCGTATCGGCTACGCAGCGGGCCCTGCTAAACTGATTGGTGCAATGAAAAAGATCCAGTCTCAATCAACTTCTAACCCAACTTCTATTTCGCAAGTTGCTGCTGAAGCTGCATTGAATGGTCCTCAAGACGTTCTTGAACCAATGATTGAAGCATTCAAACGTCGTCATGACCTAGTTGTGAAAGGCTTGAATGATATTCACGGTATTTCTTGCTTGCCTGCTGATGGCGCATTCTATGCATATGCCAACATCAAACCGTTGATTCGTGCCAAAGGTCTTAAATCTTGCACAGAATTCTCTGCATGGTTACTGGAAGAGACTGGCGTTGCAGTGGTTCCTGGCGATGCATTCGGTCTTGGCGGTTTTATGCGTATCTCTTACGCTACTGCTGACGAAGTACTGGTAGATGCCCTTGCTCGTATCAAGAAAGCTGCTGATTCTATCGAAGGCGTTGATGCTGCGATTGCTTCAATCGAAGCTGAAAAAGCTGCAAAATAATCTAGCTTCCTAGATAAAAAAACCCGCGAATTTCGCGGGTTTTTTTATGTTCTTCAACATGTATTAAACAGTGAGTCGTATTCGCTTATAGCTCAAGTATTTAATGAGCAAACAAACAAAACATAGACTTGCTGCAATCGTGTACGCAATACTCAACATCCACCAAAAACCATGAATCCCCAATGCATTGCTTTGCCAATTGAACAGTGTCATTGGATGATACGTCACATACCAACCACCACCTAAGCCCACGACCAGCACGGTACTGATAAAAATAAACATCGGTCTGACAATTTCTCGCCAGCAACGTAGCATTGCCAAACTAATCACCAGTAGCGCATCAAAGATATGCATCCAACACATTAACAGGATCAATGCCAAGGCTAATGCAATCACCTGCGCATCATTGCTAAATAACCCCACAATCCAACTATCTAAGCCCCAAATAGTCAACACGACAACGATAGCTATTAGCATCACAGCCATCAGTGCCCGCTTACTGAGTTGCCATGCAGCATCAATCTGCTCCGCACCAATTTGAGTCGACACCAAAATACCGAAGGCGGATGCCATCGACATCGGCAACATAAACATCAGGCCCAATAAACCAAGCATCACCTGATGTGCATTCACTACAATGTCACCCAAAGGCAAGATCAGCAAAGCAATCGCGCTGATGGCAAATACATCCACAAAAGTCACCACCGCATTGGGCAATCCAATTTTTAAAATTTTCAACAAAGTCTGCCAGTGAAAGAAAACACCAGACCACTGGATCTTTAACTTCTGCTCAAGGAAGAAAAAATAGTAAACAAACAACAGTACCCACTGCACAATTAAATGTGCCATGAATGCACCTTCAACCCCATAGCTTGTAACATAACCCTCAATGCCATAAATCAAGACATAAGCCAAAGCCACTTTGAGCAGTAAATAGATCATATTGGCGTAAAACACACGCTTAGCCTGCCCACAGGCTTGGGTGAAAATATATAAAATACGCAACAATAAATGCGCTGGAATCGTCCAAGCCAACAGCCACAGACATGGCACAATCAATGCCTGTAAGGCCGCATCTGCCTTTAAAAAATAAAGTAAAGGAGTCGCATGATTAAACAAGTACATCGCAACAGCAGAAATCACCAGTACAATCAAAATACTTTGCTTCACGATACGTTGTATATCCGCATAATCCTGACGTCCATTGGCTTCTGCCAGCTCTTGCATCATGCCCTGTAACACCCCAATACCCGTCACAAAGCACAAAGAATAAACAGACAAACAGACTGCCAATGCAGCCACATGCTGAGGTGAAAAATGTGATAGAAAAATCACGTCGAACAAACTACTGAGCATAATAATGGCATTACTGAGAAAAATAGGCACCCAAAGATGCAGAAACTGTTTCATCACCCTATCACTCGATTTTTTAATTCTTTTATAAGATTCGTTTTTTTTGGCAGATTATTTAGATCTGAGATATTTCATTAGAAATGTATACCAGTATCGTGCCATAAATTATTCTATTTCTTATTTTTTATAAAAATGATTTTACTCAGGTGCAGGCAATGCACTTCTTACAAAATAATCCGCCATTCCTATACCAGATTGCTATTATCGATGTCACAATTTTGAATTAAACCTCAATAACTCAAGAATAATGAAAGGAAAAGTACAATGAACCCAAAAGAAATGAGCGGTTTAGCATTACTGGAAGCGATGCGTGATGAAAAAATCCCGGCCCCAAGTATTAGCGAAACCATGTCGATGCAACCAGCAGTGATTGAAAGCGGACATGTAGAATTTAAGGTCAAAGCTGATCATCGACATTTAAATCCGCTTGGCGGCGTCCATGGTGGTTTTGCTGCAACCGTTTTGGATACCGTGACAGGCTGCGCGATTCATACTTTACTTGAAGCAGGTGTCGGTTATGGCACCATTGATCTGAATGTAAAGATGTGCCGCCCTATACCTCAGAATCAGCCACTGAAAGCCGTAGGAAAATCAATTAATCTCAGTAAAAATTTAGGTATTTCTGAAGGTCAGATTCTGGATGAAGAAGGTCGCCTGTATGCTCATGCCACTGCGACCTGTATGATTATTCGGACTGAATGAAATTGCTAGCCTGCACAACTCATCAGGTAATTCATTTAAATAATACTGCTTTTCGCCTGCCCCGCTTCAACAAATGACAAGCGTGGTCGAGTTAAGCCTTGAAACTCAAAATAATGCTTGGAAACATTGGCTAATTCCACATCTTGTGTTTGTGTTATTGAGGCTTGCCACGCTTTAGACTGATTGGTTCCCGTCAAAAGATTCCCAGAAATGGCATAGATATAAAGATCTTTGTCTCGCTCTTTCAGATAGTCTGCATTCAGGAAAACTTCAAAGTTAAATTGACGTTCAGTTTCTACCAACCATTTTTCTGCAAACCATAATTGCAGCAAATCACCTAAATAAAGTGATTTTTGCGCCAAGGGCCATAGCGTGATATGAGCGTCTTTAACCGGGATATAATACTGTGCAGGATCAGCAATAATTTGCAGATAGTTTTCTTGATAATAAGCCAGTTGAGAGAAAATTTGAGGGATGCTGAGCGTATTCATTCGCTGTCTCCGGTTTAGCCATTTTTGTGCTGGCAAGTAGGTTTAAATCCACACTGTTTGACCATTTGGTCAAACGACTTTATGGTTTTAATCTAGCAAGTGAAATTTATTCTGACAAGTATTTTTCGTGAAATTTATGCAATTGCCTAAATTAAAAACAGACAGGCTGTATTTATAATAAATATGATAATTTTTACTTGACCCCTGTCAAAATCTCTCTATAATCGCTTTCAGATTCTCCAATAGCTCAGTCGGTAGAGCGACGGACTGTTAATCCGCAGGTCCCTGGTTCGAGCCCAGGTTGGAGAGCCAAATTCAAGAAAGCCCACTCATAATGAAGTGGGCTTTTTTATTACTTAAAATTTGACGGCTTGTTATTTTCAAATATTTAAAATAAATAATTATTTTCAATCCCTCATAAAACTCGATATATAAATACCCCTCTTTTAAAATTTCGAGATATAAAAAATCCCCCATAGATGGAGGATTTTTAAGCTGTCACCGAGATTAAGCCGCTTGAGCCGGCACACCGCTATGAAAACGGAAAGTTTCATCAGGCGCGAGAATTAGCTGTTTTTCAACTTCACGAATATGCAAGATTCGCTCCTGAATATCCTCTTTCGGATTTTTCAGTTTCGCCGTGGTTGCCACATCCATCGCCAAAGCCAGATAGTCTTCAAAATGGCGAGATTCGGACTTGAGCAGATAACGGTAGTAACGTGCTAACTCATCATCAACACGCGAAGCAAGTGCGTAGAAACGCTCACAGGAACGTGCTTCCACAAAGGCACCAATCACCAAGACATCAATCAAGGCTTCAGGTTCAAAAGTCCGGATTTCTTTGCGTAAACCACCAGCATAACGCCCTGCACTCAAGTTCTGCCAAGCCTGACCGCGCTTGTTCATCAATTCAAGTACTTGCTCATAATGCAGCATTTCTTCACGTACCAGCTGCGCAAGCTTCACCTGTAGATCAACAAAATAACTATAGCGGAACATCAGGTTCATGGCAGTGCTAGCTGCTTTTTTTTCACAGTTGGCATGATCTTGCATTAAGATTTCAAGATTTTCGACCGCCATATCTAGCCATGCTTGCGGTGTTTCACAACCGAGGAAAGCAATCACTGGCTGCATCAGTTCATCATAATTAATATTCGACATAATTAACCTGAGTTCGACATAAAAAATAAATAAAAAAAAGCCTTAGCATCTGTAATATCTTGGTTACGAAGACAAAACATTTCAGAGCAAGGCTTTTTCATGGACTATATTACCGAATTATTTTGT